>JALSPT010000061.1 GCA_026985785.1 Anaerolineales bacterium | reverse complement strand
GTATACACCAAGGGCCACGACCTTGCCCGCCGCTTGGTGGTAGAATCTTGGTATCCCCTGCCCGGAGGCGCTCATGAATCCTCTCAAGCAATTGCAAAGTTTTGGTCAAAGCGTGTGGCTGGATTTCATCCGCCGCGGCATTTTGAAGGACGGCACACTGCAAAACTTTATCACCCGCGACGGCATTTCCGGCGTGACATCCAACCCCTCGATCTTCGAACAAGCCATTGCCCATAGCGACGATTACGCCTCGGCCATTCGCGCCCTGGCGCGTGCGGGTAAAAGCCCCGCCGAAATCTATCAAACCCTCACGGTGGAAGACGTCCAGCGCGCCGCCGACATTTTCAAGCCGGTGTACGAAGCCACCCAAGGGCGAGATGGCTACGTCAGCCTGGAAGTCGACCCCCGCCTGGCCTACGACACCGCCGGCACGGTGGAAGACGCCCGCCGCCTGTGGGGACTGCTGGCGCGCCCCAATGTGATGATCAAAGTGCCCGCCACGCGCGAAGGGTTGCCCGCCATCCGCCAGTTGCTGACCGAGGGCGTCAATGTCAACGTCACCCTGCTGTTCAGCGTGCCGCGCTACCGCGAAGTGGCCGAAGCGTACCTCCAGGCGTTGGAAGCGCGGGCAAAGGCCGGGCTGCCGTTGGATGTCGCCTCGGTGGCCAGTTTCTTCGTCAGCCGCATCGACACCCTGATGGACGCCTTGCTCGACCACCATCCCTGCGCAGAAGCACGCGCCCTGAAAGGCAAGATCGCCATCGCCAGCGCCAAAGCGGCCTATGCCGCTTATCGCGAGATTTTCGGCAGTGAGCGATTTGCTACCCTCGCGGCCCAGGGTGCCCGCCCGCAGCGCCTGCTCTGGGCCAGCACCAGCACCAAAAATCCGGCTTACAGCGACGTCAAATACGTGGACGCCCTCATCGGCCCGCAAACCGTAACCACCATTCCCTTGAAAACGCTGGAAGCCTACCGCGACCATGGCCGCCCGGCGGAGCGGCTGACGCAGGGCGTGGCTGAGGCGCAGGCTGCCCTGGCGCAACTGGGCGAATTGCAGATCGACCTGGAAGCCGCCATGCAGCAATTGGAAGACGAGGGCGTGCAAAAGTTCGTCCAGGCTTTCGAGCAATTGATGACCACGCTGACGGCGGCGCGAATGCAGGCGGTGTCGTAACCGCGCGCCCGCGTTGTGGGTCTCAAAAGCCCGTCGAAAACCTCCCCCGGCCTGGCACGGCTCTTGCATCTCCCAAGGGCAAATCGCTCTTTGCCCTTGCGGAGTTGCCCATGATGGAAACCCCTTCCCGCCGTTTCGGTTTGTATTACAGCCCCACCACCAGCCACTACCGCCAGGCCGATCTCGAGGCCTATCTCCCCATCCTGCAACGCATAGGCGCTGGCTGGCTGGTCGTACGCAGCACCGCGAGCCGCGCCATCCCCGAAGCCTTCTTGCGGGGGCTGTTGCGCGCCGGCATCACCCCCTTTGTCCACTTCATCCTCCCGTGGGATACAACCAGTGAAGAAGTATCGCCCATCCTGCAGGCCTATGGGCGTTGGGGCGTGCGCCACGTCGCCTTTTTCGACCGTCCCAACCGCCGCGCCTTCTGGGGAAAAACCTGGGGGAAGCCCCACCTCCCCAGCCGCTTTGTGGACGCCTTCCTACCCCTGGCCGTTGCAGCCGAGGACGCCGGCCTGCAACCCTTTTTTCCCCCCCTCACGCCCGGCGGCGACTACTGGGACCTGGCCTTTTTGCGGGCTGCCCTCACCGACCTCCGGCGGCGGGACGCCACCCTGACAAAGCAAGTGGGGCTATGCGCTTACGCGTGGAGCGAAGGCCATCCCCTCGAATGGGGACGAGGCGGCCCGGAGATCTGGCCTCAGGCGCAACCGTATCACACGCCACCCGATAGCGAAGACCAGCGGGGATTCCACATCTTTGACTGGTACACGGTAGAGGCCCGCGCGGCATGGGGGCACGTCCCACCCATCTTCTTGCTGGGGATGGGAAGCCGTTACGGCCATGAACCCGATGCAACCGTCGAGGCCAAAAACACGGCCATCGCCCGCCGGTTTTGGGAAAACGACCTACCCGAGGCCGTGATAGGGGGTGCTTTCTGGCTTCTAACGGCGCCAGCGGGATCCCCCCAGGTACCAACAGCATGGCTCGATGCAGAGGGGCATCCCCGCCCAATCATCAAGGTTTTGACGAAGCTGGCCGCGTCTCGCCGGTGGGGAAGCCACCATCCTGCCACTGCTCCCTCGACCACCACTAAAGGCATCCCACCTTCCGCTCACCATTACGTCCTCTTACCCATTTTCCCGGAAGGGTTGCCGCCGCAATACCTCAGCGCCGTGTTCCCGTGGCTGCAAAGCGGGCTGGCAACGGTGGGCTTTCGGATTGAGGAGGCTTTGCAGGCCACACACCTCACTGTAATCGGGCGACCGGAGGACTATCCCCCCACCGTGCGCCAGGCGCTCGCAAAAGCCACACCGCCTCCCCAATGGATCCCCCTTCCTGGCATGGATGTTGCATCTTCCGGTATATCCCCTCGCCAATCGGAGGACATCGCATGAGCACCCATCTGCAACGCCCCCATACCGTGGTCAAAGTCCTTGGACTGGGCGGCGGCGGCTCCAACACCATCGCCCGGATGATCGAGTTTGGCGTCCAGGGTGTAGAGTTTATCGCCGCCAACACAGACGCCCAGGTGTTACGCTCCAATCCGGCGCCGCGCAAAGTGCTGTTGGGGCCACGCACCACGGGTGGGCGCGGCGCCGGTGGACGCCCCGAAATCGGTCACAAAGCAGCCGAGGAAAGCCGAGAAGAACTCGCCGCGGCTTTAGAGGGCGCGGACATGGTTTTCCTTACCGCAGGGATGGGCGGCGGCACCGGCACGGGAGCCATCCCCGTGGCTGCCGAGATCGCACGCGCCCAAGGGGCAGTGACGGTTTCCGTAGTAACCACCCCTTTCGCTTTTGAAGGCACCCGACGCAGCAAAAATGCCATCGCCGGCCTGGAGGCGCTGCGAGCGCATACCGATACGCTGGTCGTCGTGCCCAATGAACGCTTGTTGGCCGTGGCGCCCCGCAACCTGACGCTGGACGCCGCTTTTCGCCTGGCCGATGAGGTACTGCGCCGAGCCATCCAGGGCATCACCGATATCATTACCCAAACCGGCCTCATCAACCGCGATTTCAACGACATCCGTCGCATGATGGCCCGCGGCGGCGGGGCATTGATTTCGCTGGGCACCGGCAAGGGCGAGCACCGCGTGCAAGAAGCACTCCACGCGGCTCTGCACAACCCCCTGCTGGGCGATATTTCCATCGGCACGGCTACCGGCGTGTTGGCCAACTTCGTCGGCGGGGAAGACCTGGCGCTGTGGGAAGTCGTCGGCGCGATGGAAACCCTCCACCAACAACTCCCCGAAAACGCCGACGTGGTATGGGGATTCAACAGCGACCCCAACTTTGCCGACCGCGTTCAGGTCATGCTGCTCATCACCGGCATAGGCGGTGTACCGGTAGCATCATCGCAGGTCACGGCAGCCGCTGAACTCGCAACACCCCATCATCGCGTCGGTCCTTCCACCAGGCCTGCCGCACCCATGAAAACGAATCTGGATATGCCCGCTTTTCTCCGCCGCCGTTTAGGCACCACAGTAGGATAACTCCCAAGAGGTCAAAATGCCTCTACTTCCCCCCGAAACGATCAACGCCATCACCCGCACGGTTGCCCGCCAATACCCCGCTGTCAAACAAAGCAAACCCACCGTCCGGCGCGGCGAAGGGCACACCGTGCGCCTGATCTACCGCATCCGGGCAACCACCGCCGATGGCCACCCCATCACGCAGCGCGTGCGCGTCACCGTGACGCCCGGCGGCCAAATTCTCAAAATCACCCTCTCCCGCTGAAATGCAGGCCCAAAGCACCAGCGCCCTCCCGCCAAGGAGGGCGCTGCTTTCTCACGGAGAGCCATTCTCAGTGATGATGCACGTGCCCGTGGGCGATTTCTTCGGGCGTCGCCTCACGGATACCTACCACCTTGACGCTGAAATTCAGCGTTTTGCCTGCCAGAGGGTGGTTGAAGTTGAGCACGGCGCTGTTTTCCTTCACTTCGGCAATATAGGCATCGAAAACCTGCCCCTGCGCGTCGCGCAATTGCAATGGTGTGCCCACTTCAAGGGGGATGTTGGGAGGAAATTCGCTCTTCGGGACCTCGACGAATGCATTGGGGTCTTCTTCGCCGTATCCTTCAGCAGGCGAAATGGCCACCTCTTTGCTCTCGCCCACAGCCATTCCCGCAACGGCCTTCTCCAGCCCAGGAATGATGTGTCCCTGCCCCTGGATATATTCGATCGGCCCATGGCCCTCGGAGGAGTCGATAATTTCGCCGTCCACCGTCAGGGTGTATTCGAGGCTGACCACATCGTTGTCGCCAACGACTCGCTTTTCCTCACTCATGACTTTCTCCTTTCGAAATAAACGCCTTGCCTTGCTCGTTCCCCACGGTTGGCGACCGAATGGGCAGCGCTCAAAGCCGGCAGATTGGGATACACTCTCATTCTAACACAGATTGAGGCAGGTGCCGGCGCGCAGAACCCTCATCCAGATGGTTGGCCCCGTAGCCAAACACCTGCCGCTACCTCGCCGTTTCTCGAGGATGCCTGCCAGAGCGCGAAACCTTCCCACCGCTGGATGGATTATGGTAAAATTTGGGCGCTCGGTATGGTGGCTGTAGCTCAATGGCAGAGCACCTGACTGTGGATCAGGATGTTGTGGGTTCAAGTCCCATCAGCCACCCTCGTCCATGCCCGCGCCCCGGCCCCAACCGAGCCGGGGCACTTTCCTTCTGGTAGGGGAGACAAGATGAGCCACCGCATTCTCTGTATTGAAGACGAACCGGAAATGATCGAACTTATCCATTTAATCCTCTCGCGGGCCGGCTACGAGGTTGTAGGGGCAGAAAGCGGCCCCGAAGCCCTCGAACGCCTGCAAGAGGAGCAAGTAGACCTTATCCTGCTGGACTTGATGATGCCGGAAATGGACGGATGGGAAGTCTACCAACGCCTAAAGGCGAATGAGCACACTCGCGACATCCCGGTCATCATCGTGACGGCCAAAGCCCAACGCATCGACCGCGTGCTCGGCCTTTACATCGTGGGGGTCGACGACTACATCACCAAGCCCTTTTCTCCAAAACAATTGCTCGCCAGCGTGCAAGAGGTGTTGTCCAAGGCCTCCAATGGCGCTGCCCCCGCGGACCTCTGAAGGCGAACCAGGCATCCTTTCGCCACCTCATCCACAAGCGGGCCGTGCGGCGGCCTGCTTTTATTTGCCAATGGTATAATCGCGCCATCTCCTCTTCACTTCCCGACGCTGATGACCCGTTTGCATATCACCAACCACACCCACCCCCTCGACGCGCCGCTCATAGTCCAAGCCTGCGGGACGTTCGCCTGCCGCCTGCGAGGGCTGATGGGACGCCGTGACCTCTCGCCAGACGATGGCTTGCTCTTCCGCTGGCCAAAAGCGGGGAGAGGCGACACGGCCATCCACATGCTTTTCATGCGGTTCCCCATCGCGGCCATCTGGCTGGACGCCCAAGGGCGGGTCGTTGACGCCCGTTATGCCCGTCCGTGGGTGGATTTCCTCATCCCACGACGCCCAGCGCAGTACCTGCTCGAGATCCATCCCAACCGCTTGCGGGAATTTCACCTCGGCGACCACATTACCTGGCATGAAACCTAAGATCCTGTTCGTTGCGCTTTTGGCTTTGCTGCTCAGCGCATTGGCCCCATCCCCCATCGTGCACGCTCAAGGCGAACCACCAACGCCTTACTACGTCGTGCAACCGGGGGACACACTCTCCGCCATTGCCTACCGTTTCGGGGTAAACCTCCAAACCCTGGCTAAAGCCAACGGCATCACCAACATCGCCCACCTGCAGAGCGGGCAAAAACTGATCATCCCCGGCATAGAAGGGGTGCAAGGAGAACTGACCACCCGCGAGGTCGCCCTCGGCGACTCGCTGACCGGCCTCAGCCGCGCGCTGAACGTCCCCGAAAAGACGTTGGAGCGCCTGAACCGCCTGCTCACCCCCTACCAGCTCTTCGCCGGTCGCTCCCTCATCCTCCCGGCAGCCGCAGCCCACAAAACGGACTTCCCCCGACGGTTTCTCGCGGACGGGCGTCCCCTGCTCGAAGCCGCGCTGTCCCAGCAGCTTTCGCCATGGGCCCTGGTGCTGGCCAATCACCTGCCCGGCACCTGGGCGGCCATACCGGAGGATGTGCTCATCCTCCCCGGCACCCACGCCCCAACCACCGCCACGGGCCTGCCCGACACTTTGACATTGAGCATCACCCCCCAAGCCTGGGTACAAGGACACACTGGCGAGGTGCGCCTCAGCGCACCTTCAAAAACGCCTCCCCACGGCACGTTTGGAAAACATTCCCTCCACTTCTTCCCGCTGAAAGCAGGACAGTTCGTCGCCCTGCAAGGGGTATTCGCGCTTGCCGAGCCGGGCCTCTATCCCCTCGGGGTGGAAATCACCCTGCCCGGTGGGCAAACTTTTCACTTCCAGCAAGCCATACCGGTCGTTCGCGGTCAATACGCCTCCGAGCGGTTGGTCGTCCCAGCCAGTTTGCTCGACCCGCACCTCAACGCCGAAGAAGAAAAACGGTTCGAGGCGCTCACCGCGCCGGCGACACCTACCCGCTATTGGCAAGGCATTTTCAAAGCCCCCGTCGCCCCTCCGTTGGACAAGTGTCATCCTTCTTATTTTGGCACCCGCCGCAATTACAATGACACCTTCTTCTGGTACCACACGGGCTTAGATTTTTGCGGACGCGTGGGCACCCCCATTTACGCCCCCGCCGACGGCGTGGTCGTGTTTACCGGCACCACGGAAATTCACGGCAAAGTCACCATCATCGATCACGGCTGGGGGGTTTACACCACCTACTGTCACCAATCGGCCATCCTGGTAAAACAAGGGCAAACCGTACACACGGGCGATCTCATCGGCAAAGTGGGGCGCACCGGGCGGGTGACCGGTCCCCATCTGCACTGGGAGGTATGGGTCGGAAACGTGCCGGTAGAGCCCCTGCAGTGGCTGGAAAAGAGGTTCCCGTGAGTGCTCTCTCCCTATGCTTCACCTCCAGGTGACTCAAAATCCCCGCGGAAGAAACCACTCACAATGTGCCGCGCCTCTTCCGCCTGCTGCGGGGGAACGGCCAATCGAATGGCGCCCATTTTCCCCATGTAAAGGCCCAGCGCCCGCGCGGCGGGCTCCTGAAGCACCTGCACCTCCACCCCCTGCGCCTTCAACAGCCCTTCCAAAATGGCGGCTTGCGCCGGATTGTACGTCGTCAACACCACAGTCCATTCGTCCATCATGCTCTCCTTCCAACGCCAAAGCGCCCTCGCGCTTCGGGTGCAAGCAAATGTCGTAGAAGCACTTTTCAGGATCTCACCCCTCCCCCGCCGCCTACGGCGGCCTCCCCCTCCCCTCCCTTCAGTAAGGGAGGGGAGGGGGGAAGGCGGAGGCTGTCCTCACGAAGGACAGCCTCCGCCAGGGGGTGGGGAGAGATCTGGCCATACGATAGCCTTATCTACAACATTTGAGTGCGCCCTCGCGCTTCAACACTGTATCCCTACGAGATAGAGTATAATAGAAAAGACGACAACTGTTAAGCGAGGCACATCATGATCCGCGATACTTACTGGGAAGACCTGACCATTACCGATGAGGACATCGAAGCCCTCTACACCCACTTGCTGGAAACTGAAACCCCTATGACGCCTGAAGAGCTGGCAGAGGTGTTGGTAAACTTCCGGCTGGCGGAAGAAAGACGCAAACTGGAACAACAGCGGGTGGGCGATGCCACGCTGTACCTCCCCAAAGGTCATTACCAACCCGGCGAACGACTTGTCTTCCCGGCCCGGCATTGGGAAGAAGGTGAAGTGGTGGCTGTCCGCGAGGCACACAACCCGACCATGCCCCCTTTTAAGGTCATTCGAGTCCGCTTCTCAGATGGGAGTGAGCGCGAATTTGCCGCCGGACTGGAAGAACACCCCCTCAACAACCCCTTGCCTGCCAGCAAAGCAGAGGCGCTGATGAACACGGCCAAGGTGCTGGCCGTATACGGCGGAAGCCTGGCAGAACGCATTGCAGAGGCACTGGCAGCAAACGACGAGTTCGTGCGCATTGCGGGGCGGTGGTTCCCGCGGGCATTGCTCAGCGAAGTGCATGTCGGGCACCTCAATTTGGCCGAAGCCGTGCTTGACATGGCTCATGGTGGGCCATTGTCAACGGTAGAGATCATGCGACAAATCGACTTCCCTGCCGATTCGCCCAAACTGGCCGAGTTTTCCCTGGCCTACGCCTTACAGGAAAGCGAGAAGTTCGACGAAGTTGGGCCGGCAGGCGAAGTCCTCTGGTTTCTCCGCAGCATGGAACCCCGCTGGGTGCAAGAAACACCGCCCACTTTACGTTATCGCCCCCTGGAATACGACCGCGACGCCCTCACACCCGAAATGTTGGCATTGGAAGCCGAGCTGGGGGATGAGCTTTCACCCGACCCCACCGAGCCTCCCTCCAGCTCCAAAACGGAACTTCGTTTGATCTATCCTCACTGGCGCGCAGGCACCCTACCGCTGAGCCACAAAACCCGCTTCCTCTTCCCCACCGCTTACGAAGCGCCGCGCGTGCGCTTTACCTGGGTAGACGGCCAAACAGGTGAAGAATTCCCTGGTTGGGTAGTGCGGCCGGGCAAGTATGTGTATGGCCTGGAAAAATGGTACGAGAAAAAGGGCCTGATTCCCGGCAGCCTGGTCGCTCTCAAGCCGGGCAAGGCCTCGGGCCAGGTCATCATCGAGGCCTACACCCATCACCCGAAACGCGATTGGGTACGCAGCCTGCTGGTCGGGCGAGATGGCGAACCAGTCTTTGCCATGCTCAAACAAACCGTCACCGCCGAATTCGACGAACGCATGGTGGTTGCCGTGCCTGCGCCGGAAGCAGTGGATGCCGTGTGGCAAAAAGTCGCCAAGGAGCGCACGCCGTTGGAAAAACTGGTGGTCTCCGTGCTGCGTGAACTTGCCAAATTGACCCCACAGGGGCACGTCCACGCCATGGGGCTTTATGCAGCGGTCAACACCTTGCGCCGTTGCCCGCCGGGCCCCATCTTCGCCCTGCTGGCCACCCGCCCGTGGTTTATTCACGTTGGCGACCTGCACTTCCGGTTGGACGAATCTGCCAACTGACTCTGGAGAAACTCTATGTCTCAGGGAAAACATCGTAGTCTGGTCAAGCCCACCCTCGACACCCCTTTCCACATCGATTTTCGTTGGTGGCAATCCCACGCGCGAGATTGGCGTTTCTACATGCATCGCTTACTCTGCCCCGAACATCAGGCACAATTTGCCGACTGGCAAAACACCACGCTGGTCGATTGGGTAGATCCCGAAACCGCCGAAGTTCGACAGGTAGAAGGGATGCAATATGTGCTCATGACCCACTGTGCTCATCAACCCGATTTTTTAGAGGCCCACGTTCCTCTCGTCGACGCCATCTTTCGGGTACTGGTAGCCCACGGCAACCGGCCAATGACACCGGTAGAAATCGCCGAGCATTTGAAACGCCCTGCACGCCCTCAGGTCATTTTGCGGACGCTCACGGGGCGACGCGACTACCTGGGCATCCGCCCGGTCGAGCAATAACCACCTCATCCGGGCTTCTTGAGCAGCCTACCGAAACTGCCCGCCCGCCGGAGTGCTGCGGGCGGCAGGCGTGAACCTGACCTTTCGCCCCCGTAGCTCAATGGAAAGAGCGTCGGACTTCTAATCCGAGGGTTGCAGGTTCGAATCCTGTCGGGGGCGCTGCACCCGCCACAACGCCCTGCCGGACGAACGATCGGGCGGGTGGTGTTCTGTGTTGGGAGGAGGGTATCCATGTTCTCCTTGTTGAGTGCCGTACCCACCAAGAGCGACGACCCATCCGGCGTGTGGATTTTAGACGTCCGCTGGGGACACCGTCGCTCCACCTGGCGCCCCCCCACCGACGTCTTCGAAACGCCCCACGCCATCGTGGTACGCGTAGAGATCGCGGGCATGCAGCCAGACGATTTTCGCCTGGAACTGGATGGGCAAGTCCTCTACATCTACGGCCAGCGCAACGACCCCGACGCGGGCATCGCCTACCACCGCCTGGAAATCCCTTTTGGACCCTTCCAAATTGCCATTGCCCTGCCCGCCAGCGTGGACGAAACCGACGTCAAAGCCGAATATCGCGATGGCTTTTTGCGCGTCTTCCTCCCCAAACGCGCCTCGCGTGTCGTCAGAGTGCACCACCACACCTGAGCAAGCCACATCATCACAACAAACCCCAAGGAGTACACCTCAATGCCTGCATCGCGTTGGCATATGGGTTGGGAAGATATCATGCAATGGATGGAAGAAGACGCAGCCTGGCAGGAAGCCATGCTGCCGTTCATCAACCGCGTTCTCAACAACAAATCCGAGGGCGAGGAACAGCCCACCGATGAAAACCCGGCTCCTGAAGCCCAAGAAGCCTCTCCAGAAACATTCGAAATCCCCATCCTGCCGCTGCGCGGCACCGTAGTCTACCCGCAGACGGGCACCCCGCTGACGGTGGGCCTGCCACGTTCCATCCGCCTGGTGGACGACGTGGTCGCTGGCGACCGTCGCCTGGGGCTGGTGGCTTCCAAAAAGCCGGAACTGGAAAACCCCTCGCCGGAGGATTTGTACGCCGTCGGCACCGTCGCCACCATCCACCGTCTGTTTCGCGCCCCCGACGGCACAGTGCGCCTGCTGGTGCAGGGGCAGCAGCGCATCCGGGTGCTGGAATACACCCAAACCGAGCCGTACTTCGTCGCCCGGGTCGAAGTCATCCCCGAGACGGTGGAAAACACCCTGGAAGTGGAAGCCCTCGCCCGCCAGGTGCGCGAGCACTTCCAGGCCATTGCCGAGATGGTGGCCTCCATCCCCAAGGAGGTGGTGGGCGCGGTGCTGGCATTGGAAGACCCGCTGCAACTGGCCTACACGGTGGCCAACTTCCAGCGCATGAGCCTGGAAGACGCACAAGAAATCCTCGAACTGGATTCCGTCGCCGCCAAACTGCACAAACTCCTCACCATCCTGGCGCGCGAAGTCGAAGTGCTGGAACTGGGGCAGAAAATCCAGAACGAGGCGCGCTCCGAAATCGAAAAAATGCAGCGGGAATACTTCCTGCGGGAGCAGTTGAAGGCCATCAAGCGCGAACTGGGAGAAGACGACGAACAAACGGCAGACATCAAGGAATTCCGGCGCAGGATAGAAGAAGCCGGAATGCCTGAAGAGGCCAAAAAGCAAGCCCTGCGCGAATTGAACCGCCTCTCCCGCCTGCCCACAGCCGCGGCCGAATACGGCGTCATCCGCACTTACCTGGACTGGCTGGTCTCCCTGCCGTGGAGCAAAACCACGGAAGACAACCTCGACCTGCAACACGCCCAGGAAGTGCTCGACAAGGACCACTACGGCCTGGAAGACGTCAAAGAGCGCATCTTGGAATACCTCGCGGTGCGCAAACTGCGGTTGGAGCGCAAAGAAGAACTGGAAGCCCGCCTGCCCGACGACGCCATCCGCCACGATCGCGAAGGGGCGATTTTGTGCTTCGTCGGCCCGCCGGGGGTGGGCAAAACCTCACTGGGGCGTTCCATCGCGCGCGCCATGGGACGCAAATTCGTGCGCATCTCCCTGGGTGGGGTGCGCGACGAAGCCGAGATCCGCGGCCACCGCCGCACCTACATCGGCGCGATGCCGGGGCGCATCATCCAGGCCCTGCGCCGCATCGGCACGCGCAACCCGGTGTTCATGCTCGACGAGATCGACAAACTGGTGTTCGACTTCCACGGCGACCCGGCTTCGGCGCTGCTGGAAGTGCTCGACCCTGAACAAAACGCCGAGTTCCGTGACCATTACCTGGAAGTGGCCTTCGACCTCTCCCAAGTGCTCTTCATCACCACCGCCAACTATCTGGACAACATCCCTGTTCCCCTGCGCGATCGGATGGAGATCATCCACATCTCCGGCTACACCGAGCGCGAGAAGGTCGAAATTGCCAAAGGCTACCTCATCCCCCGGCAGGTGCACGAAAACGGCCTCTTTCCCGAGGAAATCACCTTCACCGACGACGCCATCCGCACCATCATCCGCTCCTACACGCGCGAGGCGGGCGTGCGTCAATTGGAGCGCGAAATCGGCAGTGTATGCCGCAAAGTAGTGCGCAAGATTGCCGAAGCCAAAGCCGAGCGGGAAGAGATCACCGCCGAGAAAGTGCGCGAACTGTTGGGGCGGCCACGCTATTACGGCTTCGAGGAAGTCGCCCAACGGGTCTCCATCCCCGGCGTCGCCATTGGCCTGGCATGGACGCCGGTGGGGGGCGACATCCTGTTCGTCGAAGCCACCAAAATGCCCGGCAGCAAAGGCTTCATCCTCACCGGCTCTCTGGGCGACGTGATGCAGGAATCGGCCCGCGCCGCGCTCTCGTACGTCCGCTCTCGGGCAACCGAGTGGGGGATCCCCGCCGACTTTTTCGAGAAAACCGACATCCACCTGCACGTCCCAGCAGGCGCCCAACCCAAAGATGGCCCCTCCGCGGGTGTGACGATGGCCACCGCGTTGATCTCTCTGCTTACCGAGCGCGTGGTGCGCCCTGAGGTGGGTATGACCGGCGAGATCACTTTGCGGGGGCAGGTGTTGCCAGTTGGCGGCATCAAAGAAAAAGTGCTTGCCGCCCATCGCGCCGGCCTGACCACCATCATCCTGCCCAAACGCAACGAAGCCGACCTCGAAGACCTACCTGACGAGGTGCGAGAGGCCATCCATTTCATCTTCGCAGAAACGGTGGACGACGTCCTCCACGCCGCCCTGACGCCCCCATCTCAATCTGAGGCGGACAAACAGGATAACGAGCCTTCTTCTCAAGGAGCCTCATCCAATGGCTAAAATCATGTTAGTAGAAGACGACTATACCCTGCGGTCGCTTCTGCAGTCTCTATTGGAAATCGAAGGCCATGCCGTCGTTTTGGGTTCCCTCCAGGCAGATCAACTGCTCTCTGACCTACGGGAGCAGCAGCCCGATCTGCTGGTCATGGACGTCCGCCTGGCAGGCGGGGTGAACGGCCTCGACCTCTTGGACGCCATCCGCGACGACCCCCATTTGAAACACACCCGCATCATCATGACCTCCGGGATGGACTACTACCACGCCAGCATCGAGGCCGGTGCGGACGATTTCTTGCAAAAGCCCTACATGCCTAACGAACTGCTCAAGGCTATGCACAAACTGCTGCAGCGGGATGCCCCCGCTTCGTGATCACATGCCCGGGCGGCCACCTCTGGCTCGCACCGACGACTTTCAATCAGGAAGGGAACCGTGGCACGCAAACGTACTTCCAAGAGGCGCTGGTACGTCATCGACCTGCACCTCCACACCCCCGCATCCAGCGATTACCAACAACCCGAAATCTCCTACCTGGACATCCTCCGCCGCGCCGCCGCCCGCGGCGTGGATATCATCGCTTTCACCGACCACAACACCGTGGCCGGTTACCGCAAAATGCAGGAAGAAATCCAACAACTGGAACTGCTGGAAAAACTCGACCGCCTGATGCCCGAAGAAAAAGCCCGGCTGGAAGAATACCGCCATCTGATGGACAAAGTGCTGGTACTGCCGGGCTTCGAGTTTACCGCCACCTTGGGCTTCCACATTTTGGGCATCTTCCCGCCCGACAAACCGGTGCGGGAAATCGAGCACCTGCTGCTCACCCTCAACATCCCGGTGGAAAAACTCGACGAAGGCTCGGCCACGGTGGGCGCGACCAGCGACGTGCTCACCGCTTACCGGATGATCGACGAAGCCGGGGGACTGGTCATCGCCGCGCACGCCAACTCCAGCAACGGCGTGGCCGCCCGCAACGTGCCCGGCCAAACCAAGATTTCCTACACCCAGGACCCTCACCTGCACGCGCTGGAAGTCACCGACCTGGAGAAAAAAGGGCGACACACCACCGCGGCGTTCTTCAACGGCACCAAGCCGGAATACCCCCGGCGGATGCACTGCATTCAAGGCTCCGACGCCCACCGCTTAGTGGGCGAAGGCCGCAACCTGGGCGTAGGCGACCGCACCACCGAGGTACTGCTACCCGAACCGACTTTTCAGGCCCTCAAGGAACTTTTCCTCAGCAACGACTTCGCCCGCCATCGCCCCCATCGCCCCAAGCAGCCCCAGGAAGACTTCGTCCAGCAGGCGCGCGAAGAGGGCGCCAACCTCATCCAGGATTTCCATGAAAAGATGACCGTGCGCGGCGGGCGCTTATACGCCATCATCGCCGACATCTGCGCCTTCGCCAACACCAACGGCGGCACGCTCTACATCGGCGTGAGCGCCGACCCCAAAAAGCCGCCTATAGGCATCGACAACCCCGAAGAAGCCGTCGCCACCCTGCGGAAGCAGATTTCCGAGCGCATCATCCCGCCGCTGGACGTCACCATCGACGTTCACGAAACCCAGGGCAAGAAGGTGCTGCGGGTGCTCGTGCCGCGCGGCGATGACCCGCCCTATGCTGTGGATGGCAGCAAGATTTATGTCCGCTCCGAGGCTGAAACCGGCCTGGCAGTGCGGGACGAAATCGTAGAACTGGTGTTACGGGGAAACAAGGCAACCGTCACGGCAACCACCCCCTCCCCAGCGGGCAATGGCCAGAAAAAGATGAAGCCCGCATCCTTAGACGAAGTGCCTCCCCTCCCCAAAGACGCCCCCCGCACCGGCGTGGAAGTGGTCTCGGTGATGGAGCGCGACGGCACCAAATATTACACCGTGCGCGACCTGCGCAACGGCAATGTGGTCAAAAACG
>JALSPT010000060.1 GCA_026985785.1 Anaerolineales bacterium | reverse complement strand
TTGGGCAGCGGGTGAAGTGGGTGGACGCTTTCTGGGCACTCAGCGCAGGCTACCTGATCAACAACGTCATCCCTTTTCGCGCCGGGGAAGCCGCGCGCGCCCTGCTGGTCGCGCCCAAAGCCCGCGTTTCGTTCTGGCACGCGCTTTCCACCGTGATGGTCGAGCGTCTGTTCGACGTCGTGCTGCTGGCGAGCCTGTTGGTCGGGTCGCTCCCCTGGGTGCTGGATGTGCCCTGGGCGCGGCAGGCCGCCTGGGGATTTGGCGGCGCGGCTCTGGCAATGTTGGTCGTGCTGGCCATCATTGCGCGCTATCGCCGTCGGCTGGCCCCCGCGCTGACCGCCTGGCAACAACGCCATGCGCGCTTCGCTTGGGGCAAACGGCTGCTCCACTTGGCGCTCTCTTTTCTCGACGGCCTGGAAGCCCTGGCTTCCCCCTCTTCGCTCGCCGCAGTGGCCTTCTTGTTGGCAGCATCCTGGGGCGTGCAGGTTGCCGCATACGGTCTCACCCTACAGGCTCTGGTGCCCAGGACTTCTTACCTGTGGGCTGCTTTCGCATTGGGCAGCGTCGGCATGGGCGTTGCCGTGCCTTCTGCGCCCGGTGGACTGGGCGTGGTGGAGGGCGTGATGGTGTTCGTGCTGAATACATTAGGCATCAACGCCAGCACGGCGTTGGCCTATGCTCTCGCCATGCATGGGGTGTATTACCTCGTGACGGGCATTGCCGGTTGGGGAGGATTGATGGTGTATGGTGTGGCTTGGCGTTCCCTTGTGGCGCGTAGTTGGTCCCTGGAGGAGCGGGGCGGTGAGCGCTAAGAAGCACAAATTTTTAACACGACAAAAGCTGGTGCTCGGGGCGTTGGTATTGCTCTGGCTGGCGCAGGCCGTTTTTGTGGTGCGAGGGGAGTATTGGGGGTGGTCTACAGTGTTTCGCGAATGGCAACGGCCCCTGGCGTGGCGGAGTGCGCGTTTTTATCGGGGAGAGCGCTTTGCAAACGAGACCGCTTTTCTGCGCGCCCATATCCCGGTGAACGCCTTGGTGGTACTTCCCCCAACGACGGTAGATGAGGCTTTAGGACGTTCGGTAGATATGCAGTGGTTTTTGCTGCCGCGCAAAGTCACGAATTGTGTCGAAATTGCCTGTGGCACCTCGTGGGTGCAGCGTGGCAGCGCTTATGTTGTTTTCATCTCAAACGAGTTCCCTGGCGACCAAGTGCCGTCTGACCGACTGCATTTAATGGGCAGCAGTTTTGGAATTGTAACGCCCTCTGCTTTTTCTAATGAAAGCATTTTTGGCAATGCAGATGTGCCTTCCGTGCCCTGGCGGTGGTTGTCGGAGGCTTTAGCAGAAATGGCTTTGCTGGCTATCATGTATTTTGGCGGCGCGGGGTTGTTGTATTTATTGGGTTCTCGAGCGTCCTTTACGGGATGGCCAGTAGCGGCCTGGGCGTTAGGGTCGGGGGCATTGACTTTTTGCACGTTCCTTTTTTTGCTGGCAGGAGTGGCGGTGGCGCCCTCGGCTCTGGCCAGCATGGCGATATTGCTTGCGTTGGGGTGGTGGGGTAGGCAAAGACGGCTTGAGACGTCCTTGCGATGGAAGTGGCCTTCGTCTTGGGATGGGGATTTCCTCGCGTGGGGAGCGTTTGGTTTGTTGGTGGGATGGATAGGGGTGTTGGCTGTTTTGTCTGTGGTAAAGGGCTACCATACGACCGATGCCATTAGCATTTGGGGCGTTAAAGGCTACGGCATCGCACGGTTGGGCTTGCGGCGAGGCACGTACCTGGGATTAGTGCGTGATTACCCTTTAAACATTCCCTTGCTGATTGCTTTACCAAAGGCCTTGTGGGGCGATGCGGTAGGCATGAGCAAATTGATTTTCCCGCTCTTTTTATTGGGAATAGTCACAGTGTTGTACTGGGAGACTTATCGTTTATCACACAATGTATTGTTCTCTTTTCTGGCAGGGGCTTTGTGGAGCACCACCCCCTTAATCATTCACCACGCCCAAATGGGCTATGCTAATTTAGGAACAGCATTTTATGTTTTTTCAGGCCTATGGTTGTGGTACAGGCATCGGCAATATCTTCCTGCAGGCCTTGTGCTGGCATGGGCTGTATGGAGCAGACCGGAGGCGTGGCTTTTGGTGGCCGGCATTTTGGCCATCACAGGGATGACGCAGACCTATCGAAGGAACTTTTGGCAGGTTTCCTTGCCCCCTGTTGTCACATTTGTGTTTTGGGTGTTGGTACGGCGGCACGCATACGCTTATCGTTATGCCCCTGGGGTTATGAAAACGTTTTCTGGTGGTGTTTTGGCATTGTTTCATGGTGAAGTACACTGGAAGACCTTGTGGGGGGTGTTTGCAGCATGGAGCCGCTTATTTCAGCCCCACTTGTGGGGAATTGCTGGTGTGCTGATATTGGCCGGGGTGTTGATGGGCGGATGGGGCTGGTTCAAAGCCAAAGATGGCTTGAAAGCCATAGACGCCCAGTTGATGGTTTTCGTTGGTGTGGGCATGATGGGGACGATAAGCATGATTTATTATTTCACTGCTTATTTGCCAGGATATGACCTTCAATGGTGGTTGAATACTGGTTTTGACCGCCTGTTGTTACCCGCTGTGCTGACGTTATGGTATGCCGCATGGCAATTTTTGTGGCAATACATAAAAGCGGTTTCAACCCGTGTGTGAGGTTGTTTCGAGATGAAGTTCTATGAGCTCATGGAGGTATGATGGGACAGCGTTATTTAATCACCGGCGGCGCCGGTTTCATTGGCTCCAACTACACCGCCCGGCTGCTGGCCCGGGGCGAACAGGTGACCGTTTACGACAATCTTTCCCGCGCCGGCGCAGCCCGCAACCTGGCCTGGCTGCGGGAACACTTCGGCGCGGCTGCCTTCCGCCTGGTGGAAGGCGACGTCCGCAATGCCGCCCTGCTAGCCGCCACAGCGCGTGAAGCCGACGTCATCGTCCATCTGGCTGCCCAGGTCGCCGTCACCACCTCGGTGACGCATCCCCGGCTGGACTTCGAGATCAACGCCTTAGGCACGTTCAACGTCATGGAAGCCGCCCGCCTTTCGTCCCGCCGCCCGATGGTGCTCTATGCCTCAACCAACAAGGTTTACGGCGGCATGGACGACGTGGCCGTGGTGGAGGAAGCCACCCGCTACCGCTACGCCAACCTGCCCCACGGCGTGCCGGAAACCCAACCGCTGGATTTCCATTCGCCCTATGGCTGCTCGAAAGGCGCTGGCGACCAATACGTGCGCGATTACGCCCGCATTTACGGCATTCCGACCGTGGTGTTCCGCCAAAGTTGCATCTACGGCACACGCCAGTGGGGCGTGGAAGACCAGGGATGGGTAGCGTGGTTCGTGATCGCTGCCGTAACCGGTCGCCCGATCACGATTTACGGCGACGGCAAGCAGGTGCGCGACGTGCTCTTCGTGGACGACCTGCTGAACGCCTACGACGCCGCGATTGCCCGGCGGGAAGCCGTCGCCGGGGAAGTCTTCAACATCGGCGGCGGGCCAGAGCACACGATTTCCATCTGGCGGGAATTCGGCCCCCTGCTGGAACGCCTGCTGGGGCGTCCCATTCCCGTGAGTTACGGCGATTGGCGTCCCGGCGACCAAAAGGTGTACGTTTCCGACATCCGCAAAGCCCGGCGACTGCTGGGATGGCAGCCGAAAGTGGGGATAGAAGCGGGATTGCAACGGCTGGTGGATTGGGTGCAGGCGCACCGAAACCTGTTTTGAGGGTACGGCATGAAAATCCTCATCATGTTGACTTACTACCGTCCGCACACCAGCGGGCTGACGATTTACGCCGAGCGGATGGCGAAAGCGTTGGCGGCGCGCGGCCATGCCGTCACCGTATTGACCTCCCGATTCGACCGCCGCCTGCCCCGCCGGGAGACCATGGAC
>JALSPT010000059.1 GCA_026985785.1 Anaerolineales bacterium | reverse complement strand
CACAAAGTTTGAACACAAACCAGGGGCGTTTTGCGCTCTCCCTCCTGGCTTCCGCTTCCCTCTTGCGCCGCCTGCGGTTTTTGTGTATCCTGAAATTGCATGACGGAGCGTCAAGCACCTCAACCCCTTTCATCCAAGGAGGGTATTCCGTGGACATTCAAGGCAAGCACGTCCTCATCTTAGGCGGCTACGGCCTGGTGGGGCGGGCTGTGGCGCGCCAAATGCTTCCCCACCGGCCAGCACGCCTGGTGGTGGCCTCCTTGCGCAAAGCGGAAGCCGAAGAAGCCGTCCGGCAACTGAAATCCGAGTTTCCCAATAGCCCCACGCAAATCATCCCGGCGTGGGGCGATGTTTTCCTGCGGGTGGATTGGCAGCGGGAAGACGTCCTTCCCCGCCAGGCCGTGCTGGCCAACCCCAAAACCCGCCGCCAACTGGTGCACGATATTCTGGGCAGCCTCACCCCTGAGATCCTCGAAGCCTCTTTGCTCTACCAACTCATCACCGGCACCTGGGGCAACTTAGGCGGGCTGCCCGCCCACATCGTGGTGGACTGTATGAACACCGCCACCGTGGTCGCCTACCAGGACATTTACACCACCTCACGCCATCTCGAAGCCCAAATGGCCAAACCCCAAGCCGACGTCGACTGGCGGGACGAGGTCGAACGCCTGCTGGCCTCCCTCTACATTCCCCAACTGGTGCGCCATGTGCAGATTTTGCATACTGCGATGCGCCGGGCGGGCACGCAGGCGTACATCAAGGTGGGCACCAGCGGCACCGGGGGCATGGGGCTGAACATCCCCTACACCCACGGCGAAGAAAAACCCTCCCGTGTGCTGATGTCCAAGGCCGCGGTGGCCGGCGCGCAGACCCTGCTCACTTTCCTGATGGCACGCACACCCGACGGCCCAACCGTGGTCAAAGAGATCAAACCTACCGCGATGATCGGCTGGAAGCAAATTGGCTACGGCCCCATCAAGCGCCACGGCAAACCTTACGCCCTCTACGATTGTCCACCGGAAGAGGCCGTCTCCATCCACGACCCCGCCAACCTGGCGCGCGAAGGCGACTTTGGCCGCCGTCAGGAAGGCGTCCTGGAAGCCGTCTACATCAACACCGGCGAAAACGGCCTTTTCGCCGCCGGAGAATTTGCCATGATCACCGCCTTGGGGCAGATGGAATCGGTCACGGCAGAGGAGATTGCTCAAAACGTGGTGCTGGAAATCCTGGGGGGCAACACGGGGAAAGACGTCATCGCCGCGCTGGATGCAGCGACCATGGGCCCCACCTATCGCGCCGCTTACCTGCGCGGCTCGGCTCTCAAGCGCCTGCGCCAGTTGGAAGCAACGCACGGCCCCTCGGTGGCCTTCGAGATTTTGGGGCCGCCGCGGCTTTCCAAACTGCTATTCGAGGCTTTTCTGCTCAAACGGGCGTTTGGCACCATCGACAAAGCGTTGGAGCCCCGCGCGGACGAAGCCGCCGACGCGCTCGAGGCGCTAATCCGCGACGATGCCGACCTTCGGCAGAAGATCATCTCGGTGGGCATCCCCATCCTGCTGGCCGACGGCGAGCGCCTGCTGCGCGGCCCGATCATCAAAGCCGAAAACGCCGACCAGGGCTGGGTCGACCTGACCCCCGACAACATGGTCCGCTGGCAGCGGCGACTGCGCCGCCTGTGGGACGAAATTCGCGCCCAAACCGACGGCGATACCTCTTCCCGCTACGACCGCATCTACCCCTCGGCACGCGAATGGCGCCCCGACGACCTCACCATCCACATCGGCGAACTGGTGGCCTGGGTGCTCAACACCGAAGAGCGTGGCTTCCGGTTCAAACGCTAACGCCTGCCGTCATTCCAACCGCCGCAGCGCCCGCGGCAGATCGCTCAGGCTGCGGGCGCCTTCAGCGGTAATCACCACGTCGTCCTCCACCCGCGCCCCGCCGCGCCCGGGGAGGTAAATTCCCGGCTCGACGGTAAACGTCATCCCCGGGCGCAAAATCTCATCGTTGCCGCCGAAAATGAAAGGGCGCTCGTGCACGTCCAGCCCCAGGCCGTGGCCGGTGCGGTGGGTGAAATACGCCCCATAGCCCGCGGCGGCAATGACCGAGCGCGCGGCGGCATCCACCTCTCCGGCAGAAATGCCCGCTCGGGCTGCGGCGCGCCCGGCCGCGTTGGCCTGAGCGGCGACGGCAGCAATGCGCGCCAATTCCTCATCCACCTCGCCGACGGCAAACGTGCGGGTCAAATCGGAAAAATAGCCCTCCCAGGTCGCCCCCCAATCGATGATGAGCAAATCGCCACGCTGGATGGGGCGCTCGGTGGGAACGGCGTGGGGGTTCGCCGCGTTGGGGCCGGCGGCCACAATCGGCTGGAAGGGCAAGTCGGGCTCAGAGCCGTGGCGCAACAACTGCACCACCACTTCGGCGGCCAGTTCGCGCTCGGTCATCCCCGCGCGAAAACCCGCCAGGGCTGCCTCCAGCGCCCGCTGGGCGATATCCACCGCCCGCTGCATGGCGGCCAGTTCGTCGGCGTCCTTGACCACCCGCAGGTCGGCCAACACTTCCTCCGCGGAGGGGAACACAGCATGCGGCGCCGCGGCTTCCAAGTAGCGCAGTTCCAACACCCGCAAGCGTGTAGGTTCTACGCCAATACGGGCGCGCTCCAACCCCAGCGCCGCGATCGCCTCACGGAAAGCCGCCTGCCACTGGGACGGGTCATCGCCATAGAAAAAAGGCTGCAACGCATCCCGCCCAGCCACTTTGGGGGCTTCCAATCGGGGCAAGACCACCGCCTGTTGCCCCTCGGCAGTGAAAAACGCCACTACGGGGCGTTCCATCAGATGAAAATGTAAACCGGTGAGATAAGTCAGCGAAGGGCCGGGGTTGAGAGCAATCGCCTGCAACCGGGCACGCTGCAACGCTACTTGTAACCGACGGTAACGTGCGTTCATAGGCACCTCTTGAAATGACATGGACTGTAACCTCAAAAGCCTGACGCCCGAGGATCCCTCGTCCCAAGGGACATCAAAGCGCCCCTTTACCCGCAAAACGCTTTTAGCCCCCCCACTTTCCATCTCTTTCCAAAAGCAAGCAAAGGGCTTGCTGGTGCAAGCCCCTCCGGCTGATGGTCGCCCTTCGCTCCCGGTTGTCAGGCCAAACAAAAACCGCCATGGGAGACGATGGCCTACCGGTCGACCTCTATCTCGATGCCTCCGGCCACCTTCGCCACCAAGTTGTAAAGCACGGCTCCAATCAACCACACGATCGCGACAATGACGGCCTCAATAATGATCGTCAAAATATAGACAACCGCCGCCCCCAACACGCCGCCTCCCAAGATGCTCAATGCACCCGACTGGTCCGGCGCGGCGCTTGCCATCAGGCCAGGCAAAAACGCCATGGGGAGAAAGAGGAAAATACACCCAAAAATCGCTGTCAGCAGCGCAGTTAACAGACACCCTATTTTGCCTGCCGACAAGGGGTCAATGGAGCGAATCTCCTTGCGCATCTTCCACCTCCATTCTAAATCTAAGAAGAAAACCGCTAAACTGTGTCCCTTTTATCTTAGCATGGAATCCCACGCGGCAGGGCGAGGAACATCCTTCCAAACAAAAAAGCCCGTCCGAAGACGGGCTTTGATGGGCGTGCGTCTGATGTTTACAGAGGCACCACGTTGGCAGCCTGCAGGCCCTTGGGGCCTTGCTCAATGGAAAACTCCACCTTCTGGCCCTCTTCCAACGAACGATAGCCGTCCATTTGGATGGCACTGTAGTGGACGAAGACATCTTCGCCATCCTCGCGGCCGATGAAGCCGAAGCCTTTGGTGGCATTGAACCATTTGACCGTACCGATATAACGTTCAGACATGCTTACTATCTCCTTACAAAAAAATTGCAGCGGCCCCTCGGCCGCCGCCTTGGGTGTTGCTCTTTGGCTGCGGGAAAAACCGTGCCTCCGATGCAGTTCCAAGGATAACACTCCTTGAGTAG
>JALSPT010000058.1 GCA_026985785.1 Anaerolineales bacterium | reverse complement strand
TCAGAAGTTCTTCCAGGCTTTTCTCACCGAAGTTACGGATGGAAAGCATGGCCTCTTCGCCCTTGCTCAACATGTCGAGCACCTCGCCCACGGTGGTCACCCCGGCCCGCTTGAGGGAATTGAACACGCGCACCGAGAGACCCAGTTCCTCCAGCCGGGTTTCCATCATTTCGCTGGTAAGGCCAACCCGCCACGACTTTTCGACGGGCACATCAGCCGCAGGAGGCGTCGCCATCAGGTCGCTTTCGCTGGCACCGGCAATGTAACCAAAATGCGCCACCAGGATCTGCGCCGCCGTCTTCAAGGCCGTATCCGGCGTAATGGTCTCATCCGTCCAGATCTCCAGCACCAGCCGGTCGTAATTCGTGCTCTGACCGACGCGCGCCGACCCCACCTCCCAGTTGACGCGCTTGACCGGCGAAAAGATGGCATCCACGGCGATTTCGCCGATGGGCAACTGACGGTTACGCTCCACGGCGGGCGAATAGCCCCGCCCGCGCTCCACCGTCATCGCCATCTCCAAAGCAGCCTCGTCGTCATCCACAGTAAAGAGGTAGAGGTCAGGGTTGACGATTTCCACCTCGGGGGGCGCAATAATGTCAGCGCCAGTCACAATGCCACTGCCATGAACCTCAAGATACAGGCGAGCGGTGTCGACATCGTGCAGTTTGAAGCGCAACTGCTTGAGTTGCAAACTGATTTGCAAGACGTCTTCCCGCACACCGGGGATGGCGCTGAACTCGTGCAGCACGTTGGAAATACGCACCGAGGTTACCGCCGCCCCTTCCAGCGAAGAAAGCAACACCCGCCGCAACGCGTTTCCTAGCGTCACCCCATAGCCCCGTTCCAGTGGGCTGATGACGAAGCGGCTGTAGTTGAGCGCTTCCAGTTCGCACTCGATGCGAGGCGTCACCATATTACCCAAACCGACCACAGTTCACCCCTTCCCTGGGCATCTCACCCAAGATTTAGCGCGAATAGTATTCCACGATCAGCTGCTCGTCGATGTTGCTATCGATTTCGCCGCGCTCGGGTAGCCTCTCCACCCGTCCGGTGAAGGCGTTCATGTCCCGGCTCAGCCAAGCAGGCGGAGTTTGCTTTTCCGCCCATTCGGGCAACACCTGTTTGAAATAAGTGCGGCGGCGCGATTCAGGCCGAATACCGACCACATCGCCCGGACGCAGCAGCATAGAGGGCACGTCTACCCGGCGGCCATTGACCGTAAAATGGCCGTGGGTCACCAAAAGCCGCGCCTCGTCCCGACTGCGGGCGAAGCCCAGGCGGTAGACCACGTTGTCCAGCCGCGACTCCAAAATTTGCAGCAGGTTGAGGCCGGTGAGGCCGCGGCGTTGCAAAGCCGCCTCGTAGTAGCGGCGGAACTGGCGCTCCAGCACGCCGTAAATGCGGCGGGCGCGCTGCTTGGCGCGCAACTGCTTGGCATAGTCCGACGCCCGTCGGCGGCTAAAGCGCGCCATACGGCCATGCTCACCCGGCGGGTAAGGATGGCGCTCCATCGGGCATTTACTGGTGAAGCACTTTTCGCCTTTGAGGAACAGTTTTTCGCCCTCACGGCGGCAGAGTTTGCATGCAGGTCCCAAATACTTAGCCATAATCTACCTCATCCCAAATTAAACCCGTCGCTTTTTCGGCGGTCGGCAACCGTTGTGCGGCACGGGGGTGACGTCGGAAATCGAGAGGATTTTCAACCCCACAGCCTGCAACGCCCGCAGAGAGGCATCGCGGCCCGGCCCAGGGCCCTTGACGAAGACATGGGCTTCCCGCATCCCCATGTCCATCGCCGCCTTGACGGCCTGCTCGGTAGCCAAGCGGGCGGCGAAGGGTGTGCTCTTGCGCGAGCCCTTGAAGCCTGCCGTGCCGCCGCTGGCCCACGTCACCACATGGCCGTGCTCGTCGGTCACGGTGATGATGGTATTGTTGAACGTCGCGTGGATATGCACATGCCCACGAGGCAGATGTCGTTTGATCTTTCGGGCGCTGGTGCGCCGTCGGGAACGCGTATTCCTTGCCATAGACCTTGTTTCTCCTGTTTGCTCTCAGCATAGGCCGCGGACGAAAAGCCACGCAGCCACCGAAATCACTTCTTCTTGGCGCCACGGCGGCGACCACGACCGGCCACCGTCTTCTTGGGCCCTTTACGGGTGCGGGCGTTGGTGCGGGTGCGTTGACCATGCACCGGCAGCCCCATCCGATGGCGCAGGCCGCGGTAACTTCCAATTTCGATCAGGCGCTTAATGTTCATCTGCACCTCGCGGCGCAGATCGCCTTCGACCTTGTAGTTTGCCCCGATGAACTCACGCAGGCGCGCAATTTCCTCATCGGTAAGGTCCTTCACCCGCGTGTCGGGGCTCACTTTGGTAGCGGCCAGTACCTCTTTTGCCCGCGCGCGGCCAATGCCGTAGATGTAGGTTAGGGCAATTTCAATACGTTTGTTGCGCGGTAAATCGACGCCTTCAATACGGGCCATGGCACTACCCCTGTCGCTGCTTGTGTCTGGGATTGTCGCAAATCACGTACACCCGCCCCTTTCGGCGGACGATTTTGCACTTCGAACAGCGCTTCTTGACCGATGCAGAAACTTTCATGGTTTGCTCTCCTTGCTTCTTGGCTCCTACCTGGCAAAATCAAAATTATACCAGGCATGCCCGTCCGCGTCCAGAAAACCGGGCGGGCTCTCTGTTTACACTTGGGTCAGAATGTACGGGCCATCCTCGGTAATGGCGACCGTGTGCTCAAAGTGGGCTGTCAGACTGCCATCAGCCGAAACCACCGTCCACCGGTCGGGCAAAACACGCGTCTTGGGAGTGCCCACCAGCACCATGGGCTCCAGCGCGATCACCATGCCCGCTCGCAAGAGCACACCCCGCCCCGGCGTGCCATAATTCGGCACCGAGGGGCCTTCGTGCATCTCGCGCCCCACGCCGTGGCCGGTATATTCCCGCGTCACATGGTAACCGTGCGATTCCACATACTGCTGGACTGCCGCGGAGACATCTCCCACGCGGTTGCCCGGGCGCATCTTCTCGATGCCCACATACAACGCGCGCTCGGTCACCTCCAACAACCGCTGAGCCTCGGGAGAGATGGTCCCAACGCCCATGGTGAACGCCGAATCGCCAACATAACCTTTGTAAATCGTACCGCAATCGATGGAGACAATGTCTCCTGCACGCAGTTTGCGCTTTTCGCTGGGGATGCCATGCACCAATTCTTCGTTGATGCTGGCAGTGATCGTGGCCGGGTAAGGATACGGCCCCGGGTAGCCCTTGAAAGCCGGTTTGGCACCATGCGCCCGGATGACCTCCTCGGCAATGGCATCCAACTCAGCCGTGGTCACACCCGGACGGATAGCCTCGCGCACCGCCTGTAAAGCAAGGGCATTGATCCGCCCGGCCTCGCGCATAATTTCGATTTCGCGCCGGCTCTTCAGAACGATCTGCCGATCCCAACTCATGCGCTTTTCGCTTCCTCCGGTAACACAGCCCAAAGGGCTTCCGTCACCTTGTCGATGGGCTGCGTGCCGTCGATTTTCACCAACAAGCCCTTCTTTTCGTAGTATGCCACCAAGGGCATGGTTTGTTCCAGGTAAACCCGGATGCGGTTGCGCACCACCTCGGGCTTGTCGTCTTCGCGCTGATAAAGTTCCGAGCCGTCGTAGTCGCACACGCCCGGCACTTTGGGCGGGTTGAACTTCTTGTGGAAGATATGGCCCTGCGCCCGGCAGATCAAACGCCCGGAAAGGCGCTCGACCAGTTCATCCTCGGGAACGTCGATGAAAGGCACCACGCCCACCCTGCCGCCCAACTCGGCCAGCATGGCGTCGAGGGCTTCGGCCTGCGCCGGCGTGCGGGGGAAGCCGTCCAAAATCGCCCCGCGGGCGCAATCCGGGCGAGAAAGCCGCTCCCGAATCATGGCGATGGTGACGTCGTCGGGCACCAGTTCGCCCTTGCTCATATACTGCTGAGCCAACTTGCCCAACTCGGTCTGGTTTTTCAGGTTCTCCCGGAAAATGTCGCCCGACGAAATGTGGGGCAAACCAGTTTTTGCAGCCAGAAGTTTGGCCTGCGTGCCCTTGCCTGCACCGGGCGCGCCCAGCAACACGATGAAGACCGACACGACAAACCTCCCACGGAGCGAAAACCACCTCCAACCGAGGCCGAGGCGCGCTTATCGCACCAGAAGCGTATCCGTGTAGCCGTGCAGGCGCAGTTCGGCGTCGATGAAGAAGAAGACGTCGCGCACCACACCGACCACGATCAACAAGCCTGCCGAAGAAATCAGTAGCAGGCCTGAGCGCCCGGCTGCCGCCAACCCCGGCACCATCAAGGTCAGCAGGTAAGGGAGTACCGCCACGAAGCCCAGGAACAGCGCCCCAGGCAGGGTAATGCGCCGCAAAACGCTCATCAGATACTGTTGCGTGCGCTCGCCCGGCGGCACACCCGGGATTTTGGCACCCGAACGCTTCAGCTGTTCACCATAATTCTGCTGCATGAAGAGCACGTCGGTATAGAAAAAGGTGAACAGGACAACCATCACAAAGTAAGTAAACCAATACCACGGGCTGGTAGGCGCAAAGATGCGCTGCAGGCTCAACGCCATATCGTGCACCCACGCCGTCTGCGATTTCAAGAAGAAACCGGCCAAAATGCCCGGCAAAGCCAGCAACGACTGGGCAAAGATGAGCGGGATCATGCCCGCCAGGTTGACCATCAGGGGGAAAGTGCCCTTCACCGGCATGGACATGCGGGTGCCGATACGCCGGCCAGGGTACATCACCGGCACATTGCGCCGCCCCTGCTGGACATACACGATGAGGAAAATCGTAGCCACCGTGACGATGAGGGAGATGGTGAGATACGCCCAACGGTGCTGCTCATCGCTCATCAGGCGGGCAAAGTTGGAAGGCATCCGGGCGACGATACCCGCAAAGATGATGAGGGAGAGCCCCTGATTGCGCAAGCCGTATTCTGAAATCAGTTCACCCAGCCAGATGGCAAACATGGTGCCCGCGGTCATGGCGATGATCACGGTCAGGGTGGGAAGCAAATCCGCGCCGCTCCAGCCAAAATGCTTCAGCACCGGCGCGCCTCCCGCAAAAGCCGAAAACAGGCTGATCTGACCGATGGCTTGCAGAGCCGCCATAGGGATGGACAAGATGTAAGTCCAGCGCTCCATCCACTTCTGGCCCTCGCGCGGGTCTTCGTCCATCCGCGCTTTCCACGAAGGAATGATGGGCACCAGGATCTGCAGGATAATTTGCGCCGTGATGTAGGGATACACCCCCATCGCCAGCACCGAAAACTGCGAGACCGTGCCACCGGAAAGCAAGTCCAGCAACCCCACAAAAGCGCCCTGGGAGCCGCCCGCGTTGAGGATACTCTTCAACACCGCGTGGTTCACGCCGGGCACCGGCACATGGGCAGCCAGCCGGTAGAGGAGCAACAGCCCCAAAGTGATGAGCAGTTTGCGGCGCAGGTCGGGTGCCATCCACAGGTAGCGCCAAGCCGATCGCTTCATGCCAGGCTCCTTAGATCAGGGGAGGTCAAAAAGGATTTCTACCGAACCACCGGCGGCTTCGATTTTGGCCTGGGCGCCCTTGGTCACTCGATGCGCTTTGACGGTTAGCGCGACTTTCAGTTCGCCGCGGCCCAAAATGACCACCGGTTTGTCGGTGTCCCGGATGATGCCCTTTTCGGCCAGCACCTCGGGGGTGATTTCGCTGCCGGCAGGAAAATCGGCCAGGCGTTCGATGTTGACCTCGTGATATTCCACGCGATTGATGGGGGTAAAACCGCGTTTGAACGGCAAGCGACGGAAGAAAGGCAGGTTGCCGCCCTGGTGATACAGGCGGGTGCCACCGCCAGCGCGCGCGCCCTGGCCTTTGGTGCCGCGACCGGCAGTTTTACCCTGCCCGGCAGCGATGCCGCGGCCGACGCGCTTGCGCGCCTTCTTGGCGCCGCGGTTGGGTCGCAATTCATGCAGTTTCATGGCTACGCACTCTCCTCCACACGCACTAAGTGGCGCACCTTGGCCACCATCCCTCGGATGACCGGCGTGTCCTCGTGTTCCACCGTTTGATGCATCCGGCGTAAGCCCAGCGCCCGCAGCGTGCCCTTTTGGCGCTTGGCGTAGCCGATGGGGCTTTTCACTAAGGTAATCCGCAGCGTTTTCTTACTCATGGCGCTTCTTCCTCCGATCCCAGAAGGGCAGCACGTCTTCCACCTTCTTGCCGCGCTCCGCCGCCACCTCTTCCACCGACCGCAGTTGCTCCAGCGCCTGCATGGTGGCTTTGACCACGTTGAGCAGGTTGTTGCTGCCCAGCGATTTGGTGAGGATATCGCGCACGCCCACAGCCTCGAGCACGGCGCGCACGCCGCCGCCGGCGATTACGCCCGTACCGGGAGAAGCGGGCTTCAACAACACCCGCGCCCCGCCCACCTCGCCGATCACCTCGTGGGGGATGGTGGTGTCATACAGGTTGATTTTCTTCAAGTTACGGCGGGCGCGCTCCGAAGCCTTGCGTACGGCATCGGGCACGGCACCGGCTTTGCCAATGCCGATGCCCACCTGACCGCGGCGGTCACCGACCACCACCGTGGCGCGGAAGGTGAAGCGCCGACCGCCCTTCACCACCTTGGCCACCCGGGCGATTTCAACGGTGCGCTCTTCCAGTTCTTCTTCTGCTTCCACAGCAGGTTGATACTGAGCCATAACCTTCTCCTCGCCTTAGAATTCCAGGCCGCCTTCGCGGGCACCGTCGGCCAGGGCTTTCACCCGGCCAATGTACTGATAGCCGCCTCGGTCGAACACCACGGTGGTGATGCCCGCCGCCTTGGCGCGCTCGGCAATCGCCTTGCCAACCAGGCGCGCCTGCTCGGTCTTGGTCAAACCGTCCATCTGCGCCCGCAGTTCCTTGTCGATGGTCGAGGCCGAGACCAGCGTGCGCCCCGCTTCGTCGTCAATCACCTGGGCATAGATATGCCCCAAACTGCGAAAGACGTTCAAGCGCGGCCGCGCCGGCGTGCCGTGGATCTTTTTGCGCACCCGCAGGTGACGCCGAATTCGTGCCTCTCGTCGGGTTTTCTTAGCCATTTTCAACCTCGCTCCACTACACCTTGCCGGCCTTACCGGCCTTGCGGCGAACCTGCTCGCCCGCATAGCGAATACCCTTGCCCTTGTACGGCTCGGGCGGACGCACCTTGCGGATATCTGCCGCCACCTGGCCGACTTTTTGCTTGTCGTAGCCTCGCACGATGATGCGCATCGGGCGGGCTTTGGTATCGACTTCAAACTCAATGCCCTCAGGCGGCGTGACCGGTACGGGATGGGAAAACCCCACATGCAACACCAGATCTTTGCCTTTCATCTCCGCCCGATACCCCACACCGTGGACTTCCAACACCTTCTCAAAGCCCTGACTCACGCCTACCACCATATTGTTGATCAGGGCGCGCGTCATGCCATGCCAGGCGCGATGTTGCCGTTCGTCGCTGGGGCGCTCCACTACCACCACCTTTTCGTCCGGCTTGTAGGTGATCTTCATCGCCGCAGGGAAGGTGTGGGCCAATTCGCCCTTGGGCCCCTTCACGCGGACATGGGCGCCTTTGATTTCCACCTGCACGTTGTCCGGCACAGGCACGGGCAATCGTCCAATACGAGACACGCTCAACCTCCTTTCGGCCACTGGCGTCGCCGCAGCGCGCCAGGTCGTTCCGAAATGTGTAATCTCACCAAATTTTGCACAGGATTTCGCCGCCCACGCCGAGTTTGCGGGCCCGTTCGCTGGTCATCACGCCTTTCGGCGTGCTCACGATGGCAATCCCCAGGCCGGCGCGCACCCAGGGCAATTCCTTTTTACCGGCATACACCCGCCGCCCGGGGCGGCTCACCCGCTCCAGACCCTCAATCACCGGCCGGCGGTGGCGACGCTCACCCACATACTTCAGACGAATCCGCAGCGTCTTGTGGCTGGGGCGGTCCTTTTCCTGGATTACCTGGTAGCCGTCAATGTAGCCCTCTTCCTTCAGGATGCGGGCAATGGCCACCTTCATTTTGGAACTGGGCATCGCGACATGCGGATGCCCCGCCATTTGCGCATTGCGAATGCGCGTCAACATATCCGCAATCGGATCGGTCATCGTCATCGTTACCACCTCCGCCCGACTACCAAGAAGCCTTGGTGACGCCGGGGATTTTACCCTCTAAGGCCAGTTCGCGGAAACAAATGCGGCACACCCCAAACTTGCGCATGTAGCCCCGCGGCCGCCCGCAAATGCGGCAGCGGTTGCGCACCCGGGTGGGGTATTTGCGGCGTTGTTCGCGATAAATCATGCACTTCTTGGCCATCGCTATCCTTCCTTTTTGAACGGCATCCCAAGCAGGGACAACAACTGCCGGCCTTCTTCGTCGTTTCGGGCGGTGGTCACGATGGTGACCTCCATGCCGCGCACTTTGTCGATTTTGTCGTAATCGATCTCGGGGAAGATCAACTGCTCCCGCAGGCCCAAGGTGTAGTTGCCGCGCCCGTCGAAGGCATGGGGCGACACTCCGCGGAAGTCGCGCACCCGGGGCAAAGCGACGTTCATCAACCGATCGAGGAACGCCCACATCTTGTCGCCCCGCAGGGTCACCTTCACGCCAATGGCGCGCCCCTCGCGCAGTTTGAAGGCTGCCACGCTTTTGCGCGCCTTGGTGATGATGGGCTTCTGGCCGGTGATGGTCGTGAGGTCTTGCACGGCATAGTCCAACGCCTTCGGGTTGTCCAGCGCCTCGCCCAGGCCGATGTTGACCACCACCTTGGTGATGCGCGGCACTTGCATGATGTTCTTCAAGCCCAGCGACTCCATCAAGGCCGGCACCACTTCGTTGCGATACTTTTCTTCCAAACGCATCATGGTTGCTCTCTCCTTCACCGGCCTACTCGATGACCGCGCCGCAGCGCTTGCAATAGCGCTCGGCCAGGCCATCAGTGCGGCGGACACCCACGCGCGTGGTCTCCCCGCACTTGGGGCAAACCAGCATGACGTTGGAAATGTCCACCGGCGCTTCGAACTCGATGATGCCGGGAGTAATGGTGCGGCCCTGGGCCTGCACCTGCTGCTGGTGCTTCTTGCGGATGTTGACGCCCTGCACCACCACCCGCCGCTCACGCGGCAGCACCCGAATGACCTCGCCTCGCTTACCCTTGTCGCGGCCGGCGATCACCTCTACCGTATCGCCTTTCCGAATCTTTACCTTCACGGCTCACACTCCTCACAGCACTTCGGGCGCCAGGGAAACGATCTTCATGAAACCCTTTTCGCGCAACTCGCGCGCCACCGGGCCGAAGATACGGGTCCCCTTAGGGTTCACGCCGTCGTTGTCCAGTATTACAGCGGCGTTGTCGTCGAAGCGGATGTGGGAACCGTCCTCACGCCGCCACTCTTTGGCGCAACGCACCACAACCGCCCGCACGATGTCGCTCTTTTTCACCGAGCCGTTGGGGGTCGCCGCCTTGACGGTAGCCACCACCACATCGCCTACGCGGCCATAGCGGCGCTTGGAACCACCCAACACACGGATGACCAAGATCTCCTTGGCTCCGGTGTTATCGGCAACTTTCAAGCGCGATTCTTGCTGAATCATGCTTCGGCCTCCTGATGAGCCACGACGTCCTCGTTACCGCGGGCACGCCGCACGATGGCTTCCACAACCCAATGCTTGGTCTTGGAAATCGGGCGGCTTTCCACAATCCGCACCTGGTCACCCACATGGGCGCCCAGTTCGTCGTGGGCCTTGTATTTCTTCTGCGTATGCACCACTTTCTTGTAAAGCGGGTGTCGGAAGGTGCGGGTGACCTGCACCACCACGGTTTTCTCCATCTTGTCGGAAATCACCACACCCGTCAGTCGTCGGCGATTGTTCATGCTCCACCTTCCTCCACGGCTTCCAGTTCCCGTTCCCGCAAGATGGTGAGATAGCGGGCGATCAGGCGGCGGGTTCGGCGCAGGGCGTTGGTGTCGACCAACTCACCGGTCGTCTTCTGAAAACGCAGGTGCATCAGTTCTTCCCGCGCCTCGGCCAACCGCGCCTCGATTTCATCGGTGGAAAGTTTACGAATTTCTGAGGCTTTCATGCTTCCTCCAACCCTTCTCGGGCGACGATTTTGGTCTTCACCGAGAGTTTGTGGGAAGCCAGCCGCAGGGCCTCACGAGCGACCGCGTCGGGCACCCCGGCGATTTCGAACATAATCCGTCCCGGCTTGACCACCGCCACCCAAAATTCCACATTCCCCTTGCCCGAACCCATGCGGGTTTCCGCCGGTTTCTTGGTCACCGGCTTGTCGGGGAAGATGCGGATCCAGATTTTGCCGCGGCGGCGCATGTGGCGTACCATCGCGCGGCGGGCAGCCTCGATTTGACGGGCGGAAATCCACCCCGGCTCCAAGGCTTGCAGGCCGTAGTCGCCAAAGTGCACCTCTGCCCCACGCAGCGCCTTGCCCTTCATGCGGCCGCGCATCTGCTTGCGATATTTGACGCGTTTGGGCATCAACATGGTTTCAACTCCTCGTCACGGCGAGGGAACGCCGTTTACTCGCTGACGTACACGCCTTCGGTCGCCACCGGTGCCTCTTCTTCCGCCGCCGGCAACACATCACCTTTGTAAATCCACACTTTGACACCGATGCGGCCATACGTCGTCAGGGCCTCCGCCTTGGCATAATCGATATCGGCACGCAGGGTATGCAGCGGCACCCGACCATCTCGCAGCCACACCGTCCGGGCCATCTCCGCGCCCGCCAGGCGCCCGGCCACCTGAATCTTGATACCCTTGGCGCCCTGACGCATGGCCTGCTGGATGGCGCGCTGCATCGCCCGGCGGTAACTCACCCGCCGCGACAATTGGTCGGCAATATTGTGGGCTACCAGGTAGGCATCCAGGTCGGGCACCTTGATTTCCTTGATGTCCACATCCACTTTCGAGCCCACCAGTTTCTCCAGCGCAGCGCGCAATTGCTTGATGGTGGCGCCTTTGCGCCCGATGAGGATGCCGGGCTTGGCCGTATGCACCGTGATCTTGACCTTGGCAGGGAAGCGTTCGATCTCAATGCGCGAGATACCCGCGCGGGGGGCCTGCTTGCGCACCAGGTCGCGAATTGCCAAATCCTGATGCAATTGCTCCCGATATTGGGGGCCTTCGGCGTACCAGCGCCCCTCCCAGGTCTTGTTGATCTTCAGACGAAAGCCAATCGGATGTACTTTGCGACCCATGATGACTCCTATTCCTCTTCTTCGTGCTCGCGCAGAATCACGGTGATGTGCGAGGAGCGCCTGAGAATGGGCTTGAAACGCCCCCGCGCACCGAAGCGTCGCCACTTGCGGGTGGGGCCTTCATCTGCAAAGATGCGGTAGATGTAAAGGTCCTCACGGTTCAAACCGAAGTTCTCTTCGGCGTTGGCAATGGCCGAAGCGATGAGTTTGTAGACCGGCCGCGCCGCACTGTGCGGCATGAAGCGCAGGATATCCAGCGCCTCGACCGCGTCCTTGCCACGCACCAGGTTGATGACCCGGCGCGCTTTGAACGGCGAGACGGGAACGTAACGCGCTTTTGCGCGGACATCGATCGCCATGGCCTATCTCCTCTTCTTCTTTTCGACGATGTGCCCGCGAAAGGTCCGCGTGGGGGCAAATTCGCCAAGTTTGTGCCCCACCATATTTTCGGTGATGTAAATCGGCACGTGGCGGCGGCCATTGTGCACCGCGATGGTGTGCCCCACCATCTGGGGGAAGATGGTACTCGCCCGGCTCCACGTCCGAATGACCTTTTTCTCACCGCGGGCGTTCATTTCTTCGATCTTGCGCAACAACTTTGGGTCTACATAAGGCCCTTTTTTCAGGGAACGTCCCATTGTTTCAACCTCCAACCACGCTTAGCGGCGTTTCTTGCTGCGTCGGCGCACGATGTACTTCGCGGTCTTCTTGTTCCGACGAGTCTTGGCGCCCAGGGTCGGCTTGCCCCACGGCGATTTCGGGCCGGGCAAACCAATGGGCTGACGACCTTCGCCGCCGCCGTGGGGATGGTCGCGCGGCGACATCGCCGAGCCGCGCACCGTGGGGCGGATGCCCATGTGGCGCTTACGGCCTGCCTTGCCGAGTTTGATGTTGCTATGCTCGACGTTCCCCACCTGCCCAATGGTGGCATAGCACTCCTGGCGCACCAGGCGCACTTCGCCCGAAGGCAGGCGGATGTGAGCATAGTCGCCCTCTTTGGCCAACAACTGCGCCGAAGAGCCTGCCGCCCGCACCAACTGCCCGCCTTTTCCCGGGTACAACTCGATGTTGTGGATCATGGTACCGGTGGGGATGTTGGCAATCGGCATCGCGTTACCGGGGTGGATTTCGGCCTCCGGCCCGGCCATCACCGTGTCACCCACCTTGAGCCCCAACGGAGCAATGATGTAGCGTTTTTCACCATCGGCATAGTGCAGCAAAGCGATGCGCGCCGTGCGATTCGGGTCGTACTCGATGGCCGCTACCTTGGCGGGGATGCCGCGCTTGTCGCGCTTGAAATCGATCAAGCGGTAATAGCGTTTGTTGCCGCCGCCGCGATGGCGCACCGTCACCCGGCCATACACATTGCGGCCCGCGTGGCGCTTGAGCGGCACAATGAGCGAGCGCTCCGGCTCAGTTTTGGTGATTTCCTCAAAGGTATACCCCAACATGCCGCGGCGGCCTGGGGTGGTCGGTTTGTATTTCTTGATGCCCATCACTTCACCCCTTCGAAGATGTCAATCGTCTGACCGGGGGCTAAGGTCACGATGGCCTTTTTGTAGCCCCGGCGGCGGATGCCATAGCGCCGGTTCCGCCAGCGGCGGGTGCGCTTGGCCGGCATGTTCATCACCCGCACCTTCTCCACCGTGACATCGAAGAAGGTCTCCACCGCCTGTTTGATCATCGGCTTGGTCGCGTCTTCGGCCACCTCGAAGACGTATTGGCCCAATTTGGTATGCTGGTAATTGGACTTTTCGGTGATAATCGGGCGACGCAGGACGTCGTAAATCGTGGTCATTTCGCCCTCCTCATCCCAGGAACGCAGCGATCACATCCAGTGCCTTGAGGGGCAACACAACCTTGTCGTAGCCCAGCAGGTCACGGATGTTGAGGTAATTGGCCACCAGCGTTTTGGCACGCGGCAGATTGTGCGCCGAGCGGGCAACCACGTCCCACTGCTCGCTGGAGCGCGGGCTTTCGGGCAGCAGAATCAACGCGCTGGCATCCTCGCCCACCAGCGCCCGCAACACCTCGGCCATGCGGCGAGTTTTGGGCTCGTCCAGGCTCAGGTCTTCCACCACCACAATAGCCGCCTCGGCAGCCTTGGCCGAAAGCGCCGAGCGCAGCGCGGCGCGGCGCATCTTCTTGGGCATGTCCAGGGTGTATTTGCGCGGCTTGGGCGTATGCACTTTGCCGCCGCCCACCCACTGCGGCGCGCGAATGGAGCCCTGACGCGCCCGACCGGTGCCCTTCTGCCGCCACGGCTTGCGCCCGCCGCCGGAAACCTCACCGCGCGTTTTGGTGCTGTGCGTACCCAGGCGGGCGTTGGCCATCTGGCGCACGTACGCCTGGTGCATCAAGTCGGGGCGAATGGGGGCCTCGAAGATCGCGGCGGGGAGTTCCACCTCGCTCACCTTTTGCCCTTCCATGTTGTACACATCCACTTTCATGGCTCTACTCCGAATCCCTAATTCTTCCGGGCCTCACGGATGAGCACCAGCCCGCCTTTCGGGCCAGGCACGCCACCCTTCACGGCCAGCAGATTACGCTCCGGGTCGACCAGGACGACCTCCAGCCCCATCACCGTGACGCGGTTGTGCCCCATGTGGCCGGGGCCGGTGTTGCCCTTCACAGTGCGACCGGGGGTCGAACCAGCGCCGCGCGAGCCGGGGGCGCGCCAGCGGTCGGACTGGCCGTGGGTTTTCGGGCCACCGCCAAACCCGTGGCGTTTTACGCCACCCTGGAAGCCGCGCCCTTTGCTGGTACCGATGACGTCGACCCGCTCCCCAACGGAAAACCGCTCCACGGTCACCACATCCCCCTCCGCCACATCGGGCTCCTTCACCCGAAACTCGCGCAGGTAGCGCAGCGGCGGCACGCCCACGCGCTTCAGGTGGCCCAACTGGCCGCCCGTCAACCGCTTGGGGTTCACTTCCTGAAAGCCCAATTGCACCGCCGAGTAGCCGTCTTTCTCCGGGCGGCGCACCTGGGTAACGTAGCATGGCCCAGCCTCAATGAGCGTCACGGGGATCGCCGCGCCATCCTCATTGAAGATCTGGGTCATGCCGATCTTCTTGCCAATGAGCCCTTTGAACATCTCGGTTGTTCTCCTTTACTCCAAGTTTCTCGGGACTGTCGGCCTGGGCTTGAGCCGCATCATCCCGCCTCTGCGCAGTCAGCAGGCCGCCGCAAGCGATGGCGGTTGGTCTGTGCGCTCGCGTCTTCAGCGCTGCTCTTACGCAGAGGGAACTTTCGCCAGCAGAAAGACTGCTGGAGACGGCCTCACCTTGCGCTCCGCTGGGGAGGGCAGCGTCTTTCAGCGCCCTCCCCAGCGGGACAGACTCAAGGCAAAGCCTGCCTATTCTACCCGATGTGAAGCAGATTGTCCACGTTTTAGAGTTTGATCTCGATATCCACGCCCGCGGGCAAGTTGAGACGCATCAACATGTCGATGGTCTTGGCGTCGGGATCCAACACATCGATCAGCCGCTTGTGGGTGCGGATTTCGAAGTGCTCGTGCGAGTCCTTGTCGATGAAGGTCGAGCGGCGCACGGTAAAGCGTTCGATCTTGGTGGGCAGAGGCACCGGCCCCACCACCCGCGCACCGGTGCGTTCGGCGGCTTCTACGATGCGCTTGGCCGACTGATCGAGCACGCGATGGTCATACGCCTTCAGGCGGATGCGGATACGTTGCTTCGCCATGACTCACCTCAGTCCAGGATCTCGGTGACCACGCCGGCGCCCACGGTCAGGCCGCCTTCGCGAATGGCGAACTTGCTGCCCTGCTCCAGCGCCACCGGCTTCAGCAACTCCACCACCATGTTCACATTGTCGCCCGGCATCACCATCTCCACGCCTTCCGGCAATTGGATCGTCCCGGTCACATCCGTCG
>JALSPT010000057.1 GCA_026985785.1 Anaerolineales bacterium | reverse complement strand
GGGCACGGAATTTGTCTTACGTTTGCACTTCCATTATACTATGAGTCACCATTCTTCTAAGGAGCAGTTGCCATGCATCTTGGCCTGTTGACCTTGTGGCTTCACTTGCCTGGCTGCAGGTCGCTAAAAGAAAAACGTCGCCGGCTCCAACCGCTGCTCCATCGCTTGCACAGGCAATTCAATGTCAGCGTAGCCGAAATCGGCGAACAGGACAAATGGCAACGCGCCGTGATTGCCTGCGCCATCGTGAGCAACGACGCCGCCCACGCCCAACGCGTGCTCCAACAGGTCACAGCCTGGGCCGAAACCCACTGGCAAGGGGGATGGATTGAAAAGGAACGGCTGGAATGGCGATAAGGAGCGCTTTTTACGGCTTTTTTATACTCCACCCAAGCCAAAGCACTTGACATTTCTTCACTTCTTTCTAAATAATGAAAGAGTAGTGCGCAACGCGTGGAGCGAACTCGTGTTGTAATTTATAGGCATCCCTTCTTTACTCCTCTTTATGGAGAGCGCGGCTACATTTTTTCGCCGGCCAGAAAGCAAAATTCCACGGGGAAAACCATTATCTGGGTAATAAGGAGGTGCACCGAACAAAAACACCTGCAAGCCCCTCACAGCGTCATTCTCATCCTGACTCTTTGGTTCTACCGCATGGCACCACCTTGTAAGCAAAGGAGGAAACCATGGCACTCGTTGTTCTCATTGTAGCAATTGCCATTGTAGTCATTGGCTACAAATTTTACGCTGCAGCCATTGACCGCAACATCGTACAGGCCAATCCCAAAAAGGCCACCCCGGCAGTGATGTACAACGACGGGGTGGACTTCATGCCCGCCAGCGGCAGCGTGCTTTTCGGCTACCAATTCAAATCCATTGCCGCCTTAGGGCCCATCGTAGGGCCGATTGTGGCCGTGCAGTGGGGTTGGCTGCCCGCCTTCCTGTGGCTAATGCTGGGCGTTTTCTTCATCGGATGGGTACAGGACTACGCAGCGGCCATGATGGCCATGCGTAATGAAGGCCTGACAATGGGCGGGCTGGCCTACAAATTCATCTCGCCGCGCGCCCGTGGCATTCTGCTCACCTTCCTCTACTTCTACCTGCTGCTCATCATGGGTGCCTTTGGCGCTGTGGTGGCCGGCCTGCTGGCCAACCCGGTCGTCCCCATCGGCCTGCTCATCCTCACCCTCGCAGGCGTCCTGGCCGGGCAGATGACCTACCGCTGGAAGATGGACCTGGTGATGACCACCATCATCACGGTGCTCATCGCCCTCGTCGGCATCTGGCTGGGCACCACCGGCCCTGCGCAGAACATCGTCAAGGCCATCAACGGCCTCGCAGGCACGGGCGACAAACACATCCTCTACCAAACCCCTTATGGCCCGATGACCTGGCCGGTGTTCTTCTGGGGCATCGTGGCGCTGGCCTTCTGCTACCTGGGCTCGGTGCTCGCCATCTGGCGCTTTGCCCAGCCAGTAAACTACGTCTCGTTCTGGTTCGTGGCCCTGGGGCTGATCGGCTCGGTGCTGGGCGTGGCCATCGCAGCCATCTTCGGCACCACCGACGTCGCCTTTCACATCCCGGCCTTCGTCACCTGGAACCAACCCAAACTGGGCTGGCTGTGGCCAATGCTCTTCGTGACCATCTCGTGCGGCGCGATCTCGGGCTGGCACTCGCTGGTGTCCACCGCAGGCACGGCGCGCCAGTTGGAAAAGGAAACCGACGCCCTGCCGGTCGGCGCGGGCGCGATGTTCACCGAGGCCATTCTGGCCACACTGGCCGTGATCTTCGCCGCCACCGCGATCGCCAAACCCGATGGCTCGGTAATCTACGACGCCAACAACATGTACTTCCTCAAAGTGAAAGCCGGCGCGGTGTGGATGTACGGTATGAGCCGTTTCCTGTCATGGATTCCGGGCATCTCCCCGGCGATGGGCGGGGCGATCGGCGCCATCTTCCTGGCCGTGATGGCGCTTACGGTGATGCAACTGGTGCTGCGTTTCATGCGCGTGGCCTCGGCTGAACTGGTAGGCGACAAGATTCCCGCCTTCAAGAACCCGCACGTCGGCACCATCGTTGCCATCCTGTTCACCTTCCTCATCCTGTGGACGGCCTTCTGGCAACGCATCTGGGTGCTGTTCGGCGGCGCCAACCAGTTGTTTGCCGGGCTGGCGTTGCTACTCATCACCATCTGGCTGGCCAATGAGGGCAAGAAATACGCCTGGGCGTTCTGGCCGGCAGTGTTCATGTATATCACCACGGTAGCCGCCTTGCTGGTCGTGGCGTGGAAGTCGTTCCAGGCGATGACCAAACCGGACATCGGCGCGGCTTTCGCCTTCGGCAACGCGGTGGCCGGATTGATTGGTCTCTTCCTGGCCATCACGGCCATCGTCCTGGCTTACGACGGGCTCAAATCGCTCTCCAAAGCCCGCCAAAAAGCCGCCGCCCAGGCTGGTGACTAACACAACCGCAACACCCCATGGGGAGCAGCCAGGTACTGGCTGCTCCCTGCCGCAGCCCATCCGCCTGGCGAGAGAACGGGCGGGAGATTGTTTTTGGAGGTGAAGGATGACCGAGAAAGAAAAACGCAGCTTCCTGACCAAAATGTTACACAGCATCCAGGATGTGATTTACGGCATGGCGTCGCACGATATGGCACGCCAGGCCCTCAAAACCCGCGGCAGCATGGAGCACCTTTTCATCCTCATCACCATGGGCGACCTGCTGGGTGTGCCTATTCTGCCGCCGTATTACTCGCTGCGGTTGCTGCCGTATGTGGTTCCCCAAATCAGCACGTGGAAACGCCGCATGTTGCGCGAACGCGACCTGACCGATGCTTTAGCCTGAAACGAGGTGCCTCATGTCCCTGGCAAAAGTTTTCCGCGAACATCCCGAACGGCGCTACATCATGTTCGGCGGCAAAGGCGGGTTGGGGAAAACCACTTTTTCCGCCGCCACGGGCTATTGGCTGGCCAAACAGGGCAAACGTGTCCTGGTCTTCTCCGTTGACCCCCAGGCTTCCCTATCCGACATTTTCCAGCGCGACATCTTCGGCAAAGGCGCGGTGGAAATCATGCCCAACCTTTACGCCCAAGAGATCGACGCCGACCAGCACATCCGAGAATACCAAGAAGAAATCCGCCAAAAAATTCGCGACATGTACGGCTTCGAGGAAATTCCGGACGAAATCGAGTCGTACATCCAGGCCGCCTCTGCCGAACCAGCCATGGAGGAATCGGCGATCTTTGACCAGGTGGTGGACATCGTGGTCGCCGGCGAATTTGACTATTACATCTACGACCTGGTGCCATTAGGCCACGCCCTCTACTACCTGAGCATGGCCAGCGTGTACGACCAATGGATCAGCAAAATCACCAAACTGCGCGAAGAAATGCGGGAATACGAACAGATGGCCGCTCGCGTCAGCCGCAAGAAGGAACTGCAAGAAGACAAAATCCTGGAAGAATTGCAAGACATCCGTTATCGCATCTCGACCTCTTCCAGCATCCTGACCGACCGCGAAAAAACAGCGTTCTTCTTCGTGCTGGTACCGGAAGAGATGGTGCTCATCGACACCCAAAAAGCGGCCAAATTGTTCGCCAAGTACGACGTGCCGCTAAGCGGCTACATCGTCAACCGGGTCATCCCACCAGAGGTAGCGCTTTCGGAGCACGCGCCCGCCTATCTGCGCAACCGGTACGAGATGCAGCAGAAATACCTGCAAGAGATCGACAACCTCTTCGGCGACGAAGTGCTGGCGCGAGTGCAAGAAATGGAGCGCGACATCACCGGATTGGAGATGATCGAGCGCATGGCGCAGATCATGTTCGGAGAGGAGGCGCTGGAATGAACGCCCAAACCGCTCTCTCGATGCGCGAATTCGTGGACAGCAAGCCAAATTTGAAGTATGTCTTCTTTGGCGGCAAAGGCGGCGTGGGAAAAACCGTGCTGGCCGGCGCGGCGGCGGTAGCCTTCGCTCAGCGGGGCAAACGGGTGCTCCTGGCGTCGACGAACCCCGTCCATAGCCTTTCCGGCATGTTGGGGCAGGACGTGTTCGGCAAAGCGACGCCTGTCGAAGGCGTGCCCAACCTCTGGGCGCACGAAATCGACACCCGAGAAACCATCGAACGCTCCAAACAGGAAATCAAAGAAAAGATCGAGTGGTTCTTGAAATACGCCGAAATCAAAGGGCGGGCTGACGAATTTGTGGAATCGGCCACCATGAATCCAGCCTTCGAAGAATCGGCCATGTTCGAGAACATGATCGAAATCATGTTCAAGGACGAATACGACCTCTATGTGTTCGACACCGCCCCCACCGCCAATGCCCGCCGCCTGCTCGGCATGTCGTCGGTGTATTCGCTGTGGGTCAACAAGATGATGCAGAGCCGCAAAGAGGCGCAACAACTGAAACTGCAACTTTCGTTCTCGCGTAAAAAAGAAGAAAAAGACCCACTGATGGAATACCTGATCAACTTCCGCGACCGCATGGAACGCGCCAAAGTGTTGCTCACCGACCCCGAAAAGACGGCCTTCTTCTTCGTCACCCTGCCCGAGGCACTGCCCATCGCGGTGATTCGCCGCTTCATCAACTGGTTCGAGGAATTCGGCATCCCCATCGGCGGGGTAATTGTCAACATGCGCATTGATCCCAACCAGGTCAGCGAACAGGCCGACGAGTTCGTCAAAAACCGGGTCAAAATGCAAGCCGAATACATGGAAGAAATCGACAAACTCTTTGGCACAATGGTACGTGCCGTCTTGCCGTTGTTCGAAACCGAAGTGCGCGGCGTGCCGATGTTGAAACGCACGGCAACCCTCTTGTTTGCGTGACGGTCAACCTTCCCCTCCTCAGCCCTGCGGCGCGGGCGCGCCGCGGGGCTTCTTTTGCTCCCTGATCATGGACGCATTTTCCCCCACCAACCTCGTCATCCACGATATCAGCGTCAGCAACCTGCTGTTAGGCGAAGCCCGCCTGATGCGGTTACTGCTCCCCGAAACATGGGATATCGACCGCGGCTTAGCACCGCCTGATATGAGCGCCCGCCACGTACGCGGCGGCGCCCCCTGGATGGCCGCGGGGCAAGCCTGGTACGTCCTCTATCACAAAACTCACGGATGGGCTTTGGAACTGCACGTCAGGATCAGCCCGAAGGGAAAAACGCCCCCCTCCGATCCTGCCGAAACCCTTACCATCGCCGGGCATACCGCATACCTTACCTGGCATACTCGCAGGCGCGGCCTGCCCTGGAAGCGCCATGACGTCACTTTCATGACCGTAACATGGTACTGCCCCCAAACCGAACGGCACCTCTCGCTGGAATTCAGCGGCTGGTGCCCGCGACAAGGCTTCGAGCAAATTCGCGCTTCACTGGAACACCTACGTTGCCACTAATCCTTGATAGAAGCGCGGCACGCCTCGGCAAGCGCCGCGAAAAAGGCCGCTGCGGGCTCGCCCTGAGCCTGGAGCGGTGGCAAGGCCACCCGCATCACCACATGCGGTTGCCGCCGAGAAACCGACAACGAGCGCACCGCCGCACCGTATCTCCTCAAAAATTCCTGCCAGGGCGCGAGGTCGGTCATCGTGGTCTTGCCGCGCAACAAAAACACCAACCCCAAGGGGCCCTCCTCACGCCGCGACTTGCCCTCGGCCTTCATCTGACGCAACGTCGCGCTCTCCGCCGGTGCGGCATCGAAGGCCACCGGCAACGCCCGCAGCGAAGCCTTGAAAATCATCTCGTCCTGCTTGCCACGCAAGCGGTTGAACAACCACCACGGCAAAATCTCGCGCGCTTCCAACAAAAAGACCACTTCCACCCGGCGAAAGGGCGCATTGGCCTGGCCCACAACCAAACGGGCGCCTCCCGCGGCTGAGCCAATCCAGCGCCCCTCGCTCACCTCCCCCACGACGGCCTGCAGCCCCTCGTGCAGCCAATAATAAGTCGCAATACCCCGCTTGCGGTTGGCAATCATCCCCCCCAGGTACCATACCGCCAAGACGATACTCAACGCAATGACAGTAATCTGACCTGCATTCACCGCTTGCTCCTCGGTTACAATTGGGTTAGTATCGCCAGTTTAACGCAAAGGGTCGCAAATGTCAAAACACGCCGCATGGCAACGCCGCTGGGAAAGCATCAAGCACTGGGTCGGCGGCTTCCTCTACGGCATGATGTTCTACGAAACCGAACGCTACTTCCGCCGCCAGCGCGCCGACCTGGAAAACCTCTTCGCCCTCATCCTCTTTGGCGACATGTTTGGCATCCCCATTTTGCCGCCAGTGTATTCCTTGCGGCTGCTGCCGTACGTCGTCCCCACCATCAATCTGTGGAAACGCCGTCTGCTGCGCGAGCGCGACCTGACCGATTTGATCGCCGACCTGGATGCCTGACCATGTCTACCCGTTCACTTTTCCGCCGCCTGAAGACGCTCGCCGCTGGCCTACTGGCTCTCATCGTCCTTCACCAAACACTGGCGCGCCTGCTTTCCAAAACATTGCGGCGGCGAATGCAAGTGCCCGCCCCCGCCCCGTTGGGGCGCCTTCTCGACAGTGCTTTCCGCCGTCGCCTGCAACCAGAAGAAGACATGGTACGCCGATGTGGCATCAAAAAAGGGATGCGGGTGTTAGATCTGGGGTGCGGTAGCGGGGCTTTTACCCTGGCCATGGCCAAACAAGTGGGCGAAAAAGGCGAAGTCGTGGCGCTGGACTTACAACCGAAAATGTTGAAAAGCTTGCAGCGCAAACTACAGCAACCCCAAAATCACCGCTGGCAGAAGATCATCCATACGAGTGTGGGCGCGGCTCAAGCACTCCCTCTGCCATCCGAAAGTGTAAACGCCTGTTGTCTAATTTCGGTGCTGCAAGAGGTACCGCGACGCGAGCAAGCCCTCAGCGAAGTCTATCGGGTGCTCAAGCAGGGTGGGGTGCTGGCCGTGAGCGAGTTCGTCATCGACCCCGACTACGCTTTGCCCCATACCACAATGCGCCTTGGCGAACAAGCCGGCTTCATCGTTGAGGCGGTAGAAGGCAAGCCATGGAATTATACTGTCCGTTTTCGCAAACCGCAAAACATCGAAGGAGGTTGACGATATGGATTTGGGTTTGAAAGGGAAAAAAGCCTTCATCGCTGGCTCCAGCAAAGGGCTGGGGTTTGCCATCGCCAAAGTGCTGGCCGCGGAGGGCTGCTCGGTGGCCATCAACGGACGCGATTTCGAGCGGCTGCAAGACGCCGCCGAACGCATTCGGGAAACCGCCGACACCAATGTCTCCGTCGTGCCGCTGACGGGCGATTTGCTCGACCCCGCCATCCCCGGCGAACTCGTGCAGAAAGCCCACACAGCCCTGAAGGGGTTGGACCTCCTCATCACCAACAGTGGGGGGCCGCCAGCCAGCGCGTTCGAGGAACTGGATGACAAAGCCTGGCAAAAAGCCATCGATGCCCTCCTGCTGGCCCATGTGCGCCTCATCCGGGCAGCCCTGCCCTTCCTTCGCCAATCCAAAGCCCCCAGCATCCTCACCGTGACCTCGTATTCGGTCAAGCAGCCCATCCCCAACCTGGTGCTCTCCAACAGCATTCGCGCCGCCACCGTCAACCTGACCAAAACGCTGGCTCTGGAATTGGCCAGCGATCACATTCGCTTCAACAGCATCTTGCCAGGATGGACGAAAACCGAGCGCGTTTACGAGTTGATGGAAGCCCGCGCCCGCCAACACGGCACGGATGTGAACACCGAAATGCAAAAACAAGCCGCGGCCATCCCCCTGGGGCGCATGGCCGAGCCGGAAGAGTTTGCTCGCGTGGCCGTGTTTCTGCTTTCCGAGGCCGCGTCGTACGTCACCGGCGTAGCGCTTACGGTGGATGGCGGCGCTTATCAGGGCACGTGTTGAGATTGCACCCCACAGAGCGCCCACCCCGAAGCCCCTCCTGAATGCGTTCCGCAACCCGGCAGATGCTTCGCGCCCAAATGGCGTATAATAGGAGCACACACATCCTTTCTCTGGAGAAAAACATGACCACCGACAAACTACAACGTCTCAAAGACCTGCTGGGAGAAGTGTGGGACATTCACATGGCGGCGGCGGTGCTGGGCTGGGATCAGGAAACCTACATGCCGCCCGCGGGCGCCCAGGCCCGCGGCCAACAACTGAGCACCTTAGGCCGCATTGCTCACCTCAAATTCACCTCCGAAGAAATCGGACGCCTGCTCGAAGACCTGGCACCCGAGGCTGCCGATTGGGATCCCGATTCGGACGAAGCGCGACTGGTCAAGGTCACCCGTCGTGAATACCTCAAAGCCACCAAGGTCCCGCCCGATTTCGTGGCTGAAAGCGCCAAAGTCGCCTCCAGAGCCATGATGGCCTGGCGAGAGGCCAAAGCCAAGGCCGATTTCAGCATCTTCGAACCGCACCTGGCGCGCATCGTCGAACTGCGGCAAGAATACGCCAATTTCTTCGCACCGTACGAGCACATTTATGACCCATTGCTGGACGACTTCGAGCCCGGCCTGAAAACCGCCGATGTCCAACGCATCTTCAACGCCCTGCGCCCCCAACAGGTGGCGTTGGTTCGCGCCATCGCCGAACGCCCTCAGGTAGACGACGCCTTCCTCCACCAGCCTTTCGACCAACAGAAACAATGGGAGTTCGGCGTAGAAGTGATCACCAAATTCGGTTTCGACTGGCAACGGGGGCGGCAAGACAAATCGGCGCACCCCTTTACCACGAGTTTCAGCGTCAACGACGTGCGTATCACCACCCGCATTGACCCCAATTATATCGGCACCGGCCTGTTCGGCACCATGCACGAATGCGGCCACGCGCTGTACGAACTCGGCGTTGCCCCTGAACTGGAACGCACCCCTCTTGGCCACGGTGCCTCGTTGGCCATCCATGAGTCCCAATCCCGCCTGTGGGAAAACCTGGTTGGCCGCTCTCGCCCCTTTTGGGAGCATTTTTACCCGCGCCTGCAGGAAACCTTCCCCGCCCAACTGGGCAACATCCCCCGGGAGACTTTCTACAAGGGCATCAATCGCGTCCAGCCCTCGCTCATCCGCACCGAGGCCGACGAAGCCACCTACAACCTGCACATCATGCTGCGGTTGGAACTGGAAATCGCCCTTCTGGAAGGCACCGTCGCGGTCAAAGATCTGCCCGAGGCATGGAACGCCAAAATGAAAGAATACCTGGGTGTTGTCCCATCCGATGACGCCCAGGGTGTGTTACAAGATATCCACTGGTCGATGGGCTCCATTGGTTACTTTTCCACTTATGCTCTGGGCAACCTGATCTCCGCACAATGGTGGGAATGCATTCAGGCCGACATCCCCAACCTGAATGACCAGATCCGCAACGGCGAATTCGGCGATTTGCTGGCCTGGCTGCGCGAACACATCCACCGCCACGGCGCCAAATTCGAGCCTCAGGAACTGGTAGAAAAAGTCACCGGGCGCGGCATCGACCCCGCCCCTTACATGCGCTACCTCTACGCCAAATACGGCGAGATCTACGCCCTGGAGCAGTAACGCCGCTCCCCCTTTGCTCACGGAGGTTCCTATGCCCGTCAAACACGCCAACGAGGTGCCCTACCAGGAAGTTGGTGCAGCGCGCGACACCTTCATTCAGATTTTGATTTCCCCCGAGGAAGCCCCCCACTTTGCCATGCGACGGTTCACGATGAAGCCCGGTGGCGGGATGCCCAAACACACCAACAAGGTGGAACACGAACAATACGTTCTGCAAGGGCGCGCTCGCATTGCCATCGGCGAAGAAGAATACGAAGTGAAAGCCGGTGATGTGGTGTTCATCCCTGCCGGAGTACCCCACTGGTATAAAAACATCGGCTCCGAGGACTTCGTCTTCCTCTGCCTGGTGCCCAATCTACCTGACGAAATCACCATCTTAGAATAGCCCCCTACGGGCAGTTGAGCGCGGCACCGTCTGGTCCCCAAAAACGCACAAGCGCACACCACGAAGGTGTGCGCTTGTGTTTCCTATGACGGAACACTACTTCCCGCGTTGCACGGTCACCGTGGTCGTGCTCTCCATGGTCAACGGCATGGTCATGGCGTTTTGGGTATCCTCCGGGTGTTGCGGGTCGAGAAGCAACACCTTCCCTTCCAGATGCTGGTTGACCTCAGAATGGGTCAACATGCCCGTCGTAAGGTCAATAAGTGAAGTGCCTTCCTGCGTACCGGTGATCTCGTACCTCACAGCAAAAGGAGAGTTCGGTGGCGTGGTCGTCTTGGAGGGATTGGTTTTGATCGTAGAAGCCATCTTCAGCGTCACCTGATTGCCCTGCCAGGACTGAACCGTGTAGGTCGTGTGAACGTTCAAAGGAAAAAACACCTTGAGCGTCACGTCCGAATCCCACGCCGAGCCAACCTTGAGCGGCTTGTGAGGATAAGGGGGAAAGAAAGCACCGAATTGCTCTGTCATCGCTTGGTCGCCAAAACCGCCAAGCAGGCTTTCGTAAAAAGCATCCGTCTCGCCCTTGCCCAAGCCCATCTCATCGGCCACCTGGCGCAACATCTCCTCCAAGCCAGTCAGCGACTTGACCGAGCCATCGGGCGCCAACACAACTTGAAACGACTTCCCTACCAGCAGATCCACGCCTTTGAAGAAATCCGGTGGCTCCTCGCCAGAAGCAGAATCGTACGCCCGCTTCTCGCCATTCTGTTCTTGCGTCAACGCCAACCGGTCATAAGTTACTTCGATTGTGGCATCTCCCGCAGCGTCGACGTTGGTCACCTCCCAAGTGTACTCGAACAACATTTGCTGATTCACCTTGATATCCTGCCCCATGATGGTTTGCCTCATATGTTGCGTCGTATCCATCTTGACGTGGAACACATCACCTTTTTTGAAATGCAAGTGCAAAGTAAAAGTGGAAGGCTTGCACGCCGTCAGCAGGCCAGACAACAGCAACCAAAGGGCAAGCATCCTCCAGAGGTGAGATCTACGCATTATCGTATCCTCCAAATAAAAAAGCAGAATCATGCGCTCAAGGTCGAGGGTAAGCCAGTTGATTATACCATTATCGGAAGAGAGGATGGCGGCACGGCCGGCATACTGGCTATACGAAATCCCCCGTTTTCAATCCGGCAGAAACACGACCTCGCCGCACACTTCACCCGTGGTCAAGAAATGCAACAATGCCACTGTGGGCGGCAAATGGCGAAAAATCGGACGCACCGGTGAACCGGGGTTGCAAAGCAATTGTCGTCCCACCCAACGGCATACGGGGTAATGGGTATGCCCAAAAAGCACCACATCGGCGTGGGGAAAAGCCGCCAGTGCCCGCTGCTCGAAGCGGCGGAAAGGCACACCACGCCGAAGGTGCTCCCACTTGTCCGCGAGATACTGCCAAAAGGTGCCGTGGGTGTGAATCATTCCCACCGTAACGCCTGCAAACGCGAGTTGCCGCCGCAGGGGAAGACGGCGCAAAAAGTAGATATCCCGGTTGCCGCGCACGGCATAGGTAGGAGCGATGCTCTCCAGCATGGTCAACACTCGTGGATGAATGACGTCCCCAAGATGCAAAATGGCCGTCACCTGGGCAGTATGAAAAATCGTCAGCACCGCAGGCGGCAGGTGACGCCGTCTATCGGGGACGTGGGTGTCGGCCAACACGCCTACGGTCAGCACGATCAAGTCTCCTGTTCCAGGGCTTGCCGTGCACGGCGCAAAGCCCGCGAGGTCCCCAGGCGCCGCTCCAAAGCCGTCAACACGACCAACGCCCGCTGGCGGTCAGTCTTTGCCGCCCACTTGCCACGTAATGCTGCCACAATCGCTTTGGCAGGCGGCGAGTCCGTCCGAGCCCATGCGTCCAACAGCCCCAACACGGCTTCGGCCTCACCCGCAGCAGCCGCCTCCCGCAAAGCAGCCGCCAAGGCGGCTTGCACGTGCTCGTCCGCGGCCGTGCCACAGCGCGCCAGGAGCGCCACCCCTTGCCGCGGAGGAAGCGCCGCCACACTCTCCAAGGCCAACACCTGCAAGCGCGGCGAAGCGCTGCAATCCAGCCAACTTTCCAGCAAGGCCGCCAACTGCTGCGGGTTGTCTTTACCCGCGCGTCGCCATACCGCCTGCAGCGCCCAGCGCACTTCATCACGCCGGTCGCGCCCCAGCCGGGACAACGCCTGCCGAGGCACCGCCGGCCCGCGGAGGGCACGGAGGCCCAAAGCCGCGGCAGCCAGCGCTCGCGCCCCGGCCAGCCGATGTTCGGCCAAAGCGAGCAAATACGCCTCCGGTACACTCGGCGCAGCCAACACCTCGCCCAAGGGCACCAAAATGTTCAACACATCCTCTTCGCGCAAGCGAGCATTGGCAACGAAAGCCCCCCAGCCATCCAAGGCGCTCAAAGCCAGATCGAGTGCCTCCGGGTGTCCCAAACGAGCAGCGCCTTTGAGGTCGATGAGCAATTGATCACGGTTCAACATAGGCACCTCTCCAAAACGGCAAATGCGCGGGCAAGCCCGCGCATTGTACCATGCCGGAGAGCAATTGGCTCATTCCATACCCAGGTAGGTCTTCTGCACCATTTCGTTGTTGCGCAGGTTCTCCGCCGAGTCGGCCAGAGCAATCTCACCCGTGCGCAGCACATAGCCCCGATGGGCAATCGAGAGCGCCATCAAGGCATTCTGCTCCACCAGCAGGATGGTGGTGCCCTGTTTGTTGATGTCCACGATGGTGTCGAAGATCAATTCGACCAGCACCGGCGCCAGGCCCATCGAAGGCTCGTCCAGCAACAACAGGCGCGGTCGCGCCATCAGCGCGCGTCCCATCGCCAACATCTGCTGCTCGCCACCGGAGAGCGTCCCTGCGACCTGGTTGCGCCGCTCCTTCAGCCGCGGGAAAAGTTCGTACACCCGCTCCAGGTCTTCTTTGATGCCTTCTTTGTCGTTACGGCTGTAAGCGCCCATATCCAGGTTTTCGGCCACCGTCAAACGGGCAAAGATGCCCCGCCCCTCAGGCACCATCGCAAGCCCTTTGTAAACAATCTCATGGGCTTTGAATTGGGTAAGGTCTTCGCCTTCCAAAATCACTTTACCCTGCCGCGGCTTGATCAGGCCGGTAATGGTGCGCAAGGTGGTGGTCTTGCCTGCCCCGTTGGCGCCGATCAAAGTGACGATTTCGCCTTTCTCCACATGAAGCGAGATGCCCTTCAGGGCCTCGATGTTGCCGTAAAACGAATGCACATCGTGAAGTTCAAGCATAGCCATAAGCGCTCTCCTCTATGCCGCTGCAGACTGGGTGGCAGCGCCGCCAAAGCCAGAAGCCGCGCCGCGCCCCAGGTAGGCCTCGATCACCCGCGGGTTGCGCTGGATTTCCTCCGGCTTGCCTTCGGCAATCTTCTTCCCAAAGTCCATCACCGCTATTTTCTCGCTGATGGTCATCACCACCTTCATATCGTGCTCGATGAGCAAGATGGTCAGGCCGAGTTCGTCCCGCAGGTGGCGAATGAAACGGATCATCTCGGCAGTTTCCTGAGGGTTCATGCCTGCCGTCGGCTCGTCGAGCAGCAAGAGTTTGGGATGGCTGGCCAAGGCGCGGGCAATTTCCAGCCGCCGCTGGGCGCCATAGGGCAGATTGCGCGCCAGGTGATCGCCCAGTCCCCGCAACCCCACGAAATTCAACAACCGCTGCGCTTCTTTCAACGCCTCTTCTTCTTCCCGTTTGTAGCGGGGTGTGTGGAAGATCGCGTCCCACCACTGCTGGCGCAGCAAGGGGTGATGCCCCACCATGATGTTTTCCAGCGCCGTCATGTTGGCAAACAGGCGGATGTTTTGATAGGTGCGGGCAATGCCCATCCGCGTCACCCGGTCAGGGCGAAAGCCCTGGATTTCGTGGCCATCGAAGATGATCTGCCCCTCTTCCGGGTTGTAGAAGCCGGTAATGCAATTGAAGAAGGTCGTTTTGCCGGCGCCGTTAGGGCCGATCACCGCGGCGATGCTGCCCCGTTCAATGGTGAAATCCAGGCTGTTGACAGCCACCAAACCACCAAAACGCTTGGTCACGCCCTTTGCAATCAAAATGGGTTCAGCCATGACGTTGCCTCCTAATCGCCTAACTCTTCGGCAGCACGGAGTTCACGCCGTCGCACCGGCTCCGGCCAAAAACCTTCGGGTTTGAGCAGCATCATCGCGATCAACGCGAGGCCGTACATCAGAAGACGGTATTCGGCAAACTCGCGCAACAATTCGGGCAGCCCCACCAACGCCATCGACCCAACCACCACGCCGGGCAAACTGCCCACGCCGCCCACGATGATGAGGGAGAGGACGTTGATGGAAATCAAGAGGTTGAAACTGTGGGGGAAAATGGAGCCGACGTACGAGGCAAAGATCGCGCCCGACAGACCAGAAAACGAAGCACCAAAAGCAAAAGCCGTCAATTTGGTCGTCACAAGGTCAATGCCCATTGCCTCGGCGACGTCCTCATCCTCGCGCATCGCCATCCACCGCCGCCCGAGGTCTGAATCGCGCAAGCGGGACGCGATGAAGAAAGCGAGGAAAATGCCCGCCAGGATGAGATAGTAAAAGTGGATCGGCGTTTGAATTTCCCACGGCCCCAACGGTGGCTTTTTGATCAACAGAATGCCTTGCGCGCCACCGATGAACGGCTTCAGCCAGTCCGACAACGCCAAAATACGGATGATCTCGCCAAAACCCAGGGTTACGATGGCCAGGTAATCGCCTCGCATCCGCAGCACGGGAATACCGAGCAAGATGCCCGCGATGAGCGCCACCAAAATGGAGAAAGGTAGCGCCTCCCAGAAGGTGAAATTGGCAATGCCCAGCGCGCTCGTGGAGGTGAGCAGCCCCATCGTGTAAGCCCCCAAGGCGAAAAAGGCCACATAACCCAAGTCGAGCAAGCCGGCATAGCCCACCACGATATTGAGCCCCAACCCCATGATGACGTACAAGCCTACCATGTTGAGCACGTGGCTGAGGTACGAGCCAAAGATGGCCGGCAAAATCAACAACAAGACTATCAAACCACCAGAGACCAACCATCGCCGAGTGGTCGATCTCATCGCGGCCGGCACCTCATCAGGCGCCTCACCCGCTTCGGCAGCCTTCATCTCCTTACGGCGCTTGCCCAACCACGAATAAGCCACACTCAAAAGGAAAACAAGGGGAGTACCGATGTAATTCAAGCCGCTGGCGTTGAAGAAAGGTTCGAAAATC
>JALSPT010000056.1 GCA_026985785.1 Anaerolineales bacterium | reverse complement strand
CAACTGCGCCGCCTGCGTCGTTTGGCGAAAGCGCGTGATGCCAGTGTTTCCGCCCTGGTGCGGGAGATGGTGGAGCAAGGGTTGGCCGAGCGCAACCAGCGCAAACAGGAACTCTTCGCAGCGCTGGAAGAAAGCGCCCGGTGGATTGAGCAACACGCGCCTGGCCTTGTTCACACCCCGGAAGACTTGCGGGCCCTGCGAGAGGAGCGGATGAATGAACTCCTCGGCAATAATCGTTGACGCCAACATCGCCGTCTGGACGACGATTCCCGACCCTTACGGCCTGGGGCGCGCACACATGCGCCGCATCATGGGAGGCGAGGTCATCGTTCCCGGCTTGTGGCTGTACGAAGTCACATCCACGCTGTACCGCCACGCGAGGGGCATTGCAGAAGGGGAGGCATGGCTTCGCCGGACGTTACCCGCGGTACTTGCCCTGGCGGACGAAATCGTGCCGGGCAACCCCGAACTGGCTGCGACTGCGGGGGAATGGGCGATCCGTTTAGGGCAAGGCGCTGCTTACGACGCCTTCTACCTGGCCCTGGCCGAACGGCTGGGGGCCGAATTTTGGACAGGCGACAAGCGGCTATACCACCGTGCCCGGCAGGTGGGAGCAGACTTCGTGAGGTTTGTGAGCGAAGCCCAATAGACAGCCCACCCGCGTCTTCCCGAAACGCCTACAGCACGATCTGAGGCGCCAGGGGTTTGCCGCAACCTTCTGCCTCAGGCACCACCGAGGCCACGATGCGCACGTAAGGCTCCAGGCCGGAGCCTTTGAGTTTTTCCCGCAGCAAAGCATCCACCTGGAACACGCCTGCCGCGTTGCACATCGCGATGCGGACTTCAATGGGCTTTTCCTCTCCGGCTACGATTTCTACCTTGCTGATGGCCATCGCCGAGATGGAATGAATACTGGTCGAGCCGCGCTCGAAGGGGATGCGCGAGCGCCCTTGGGTCATATCCAGCGCATCGGCCACCCGGACGACACCGGCTTCGAGGGTGAGCGGGTGGCCATCTTTGCGGTGGGCAATGATAGCGTGCAGAATGTCGGATTTGACGATCGTCCGCACGCCTGCATCGGGGTAAGCCACGGGCAAGAGTTCCCGCAGTTTTTGGTCGGCCACGATGAGGCTGTATTCCTCGTGGTTGACGCGGTGGATACTCATGCCCACATCGTGAAGCAACGCGGCCAACACGACCACCACCTCGGCATCATCCGCCGTCAGCCCATGATCGCGGACGATATTGGGGGTGATGCCCTGTTCCATCAGCAGCCGCAACAAGCGCAAAGCAATGTTGGCCACCAGTTGCATGTGTACCGGCCCGTGGTCGGTCATGCCCAGGCGGGTGACCGCGTTGACGTTTTGGGCGTGCCACAGGGCGTAGAGTTCCTCGTCCTGCTGCACCGCAGCCATGATTTTTTGCAGCCTCGGGTTGTGCCGCGCGGGCACATGCACCCGCACCCGCGCCTCCGCCGGCGGCAATGGGCCGGGGATTTCTGATGAAAGGGGTTGAGTCACTGGCATTTACTCCTTGTGAAAATGAATATCAGCCACAATTATAATGCCGTCACACCCACCCCTGCGCCACCAGCAACTCGGCGTTGTACACCGCCCCGCCGGCCGCGCCGCGCACCGTGTTGTGGGAAACCGCCACGAACTTGAGATCCCAAATCGGATCGGGGCGCACCCGCCCCACCACGGTGGTCATGCCGCCGCCGGTGAGCGCATCCAGGCGGGGCTGGGGGCGGTCCGGCTCGCGGCGCACCACGATGACCGGCCGCGGCGTGGAAGGCAGGCCGCGGGCGGCTTCCGGCGGCTGGTAGGCTTCCAGCGCGCGGATGGCTTCTTCGGGGTCGGCAGGGGCACGCTTCAGGGCTACCGACGCCACCACGGTGTGCCCGTTCACCACCGGCACGCGGTTGGTGTGCGCCGAGATGCGGAAATCGGCCAGCCGGATACCCTCGGGCGCAACCGCACCCAGGATTTTGCGCGGCTCCCACTCCACCTTGGCTTCCTCGCCGCCGATATAGGGCAGCACATTGCCCACGATGTCCAGGGAGGCCACGCCGGGGTAGCCCGCGCCGGAAATGGCCTGCATGGAGACCACAAAGGCGCTTTCCAGGCCAAAGGCATCGTCCAGGGCTTTGAGCACCACGCTCAGGCCGCTGCTGGTGCAGTTGGAATTGGTCACGATGCCGCCCTTCCAACCGCGATGGGCCTGCTGCTGGCGCAGCACGGCGGTGTGGCCGGCGTTGATTTCGGGCAGAAGGATGGGCACGTCGGGCTCACGGCGATAGGCCGAGGCGTTGGAGCACACCCACACGCCCCGGGCGGCCAGTTGGGGCTCGACTTCGCGGGCGATATCGCTGGGCAGGGCCGAGAAAGCCAGGGCAGCGCCGTTCAGGCTGCCGGGTTCGGTGGGCAGCAGGGGCATCTCGGCAGCCCAAGCGGGCAGCGGTTCGCTCAACAGCCAGTGTACCGCCTCGCCATAGCGCTGCCCCTGGCGACGCGCCGAGCCGGTGAGGGCCACCACTCGGAACCAGGGATGCCCGTCCAGCAGGTGGATGAAGCGCTGGCCGACCGTGCCGGTCGCGCCTAAGATGGCGACGGGGATGGGGGATTTGGGGTTGGAAAGGGACATAGTTTCACCTCGGGGGATGGTTGGTCATTGCGGGGGTGCTTTGCCATTCTTCATTCTTCATTCGCCCTCGCCTCCCGCCAGCCCATGCACGGCGCGCACGGCGGCTTCGGCGTCCTCAGCGGCCACGGCAAAACTGACGGCCACTTCCGAGGAACCCTGGGCAATGGCAATGACGTTCACGCCAGCGTCGCCCAAGGCGGTGAAGATGCGCCCCGCCACGCCGCGGGTGTGCTGCATCCCCTCCCCCACCACGGTCACGATGGCGATGTGGGGCATCACGGCGATGCGGTCGATGTCGCGGCGGGCGATTTCGCGCGCAAAGGCGGTTTCCAGCGCGGCGGTCACTTTATCGGCGGCCTCTTCCGGCACGGCAAAGGTGATGCTCTGCTCCGAGGAAGCCTGGGTGATGAGCACCACGCTGGTGTTGGTGTCGGCCACGGCACGGAAGGTGCGCGCCGCTACGCCGGGGACGCCCAGCATCCCGCGGCCTTCCACCGTGACCAGCCGCAGGCCGCGAATCAGCGTGACGGCCTTGCCCGTACCCGGTACGCGCTGCCCGGCGGCCACGATGAGGGTGTCCGGGCCGTGGGGGTTGAAGGTGTTGCGCACCCGGAGGGGAATATCGCGTTCCACTACTGGGCGGATGGTCTTCGGGTGCAGCACCTTGGCGCCGAAGTAGGCCAGTTCGGCCACTTCGCGGTAGGAAAGCCGGGGCAGGGTGCGGGCGTCGGGCACGATGCGCGGGTCGGCGCTCATCACGCCATCCACATCGGTGTAGATGTGTACCTCGGCGGCTTCCAACGCCGCGCCCAGCAGCGCGGCGGTGAAATCGCTGCCGCCGCGGCCCAACGTGGTGGTGATGCCTTCGGGCGTCGCGCCGATGAAACCGGTTACCACCGGCGTGATGCCCTGCGCCAGCAGGGGGCGCAGGCGCTCCTGGATGCGCGGCGTCGAGGCCGCCAGGTCGGGCTGGGCGTTCTGGAAGGCCGCGTCGGTGACGATGAGTTCCGCCGCGTCCACGGCCTGGGCGGGCACCCCCTGGGCTTCCAGCACGGCTGCCAGCAGGGGCGCGCTCATCCGCTCGCCCAGGGAAGCCACCGCGTCGCAGGCCCGCGGGGTGACTTCCCCCAGCACGGCGATGGCCTGGGTCAGGCGGCGGAAAGTCTCCACCTGCTGCTGAATGAGCGGCCAGAGGGCAGCGCGGGCATCCTCCGGCAACAGTGCCTCGGCGATGGCACGATGGGCGGCCAAGATGCGCTCGGCAGCCTGGGAGCGCTGCTCGCCGTTGGCGCCCTGAGCCGCGGCGCGTGTGGTGTCGAGCAGCAAATTGGTCACGCCGCTCAAGGCTGAAGTGACGACCACCACCGGGCCGCCGTGCTGCTCACGCGCCCAGCGCACC
>JALSPT010000055.1 GCA_026985785.1 Anaerolineales bacterium | reverse complement strand
ACCATTTTGCCAGCGCCCCTCCAAGAAAAGAGCCGCTCAACAATTTGAGGAAATCGCGCCGATTCAGTTGCCGGCCCATGGGTCACCTCCCGCTGGAAAATACACCAGCCATTAACTGGCCCCCGCTGCCATGCTCTCTTCCTTGTTGGGCCCCGTGCATCCCTTTTCATTCACATTTTACCCCCCCTTTGCACGTTGTCAAGCGGATGGCGTTATCTTATGTCTGATTTCCCGCCGAAAAGGAGGAAAAAACCAACACGCCATCCACCCATTCACCCATCCACTTCATTCCTCCCAAAGCATCTCGCTCACAGGCAGGCGAGAGGCGCGATGCGCCGGCCAGTAGGCACCCGCGGCCGCCACGGTCAGCAACAAAGGCAACAGCGCGACCAGTCCTCGCCCCGGCTGCGGCACCGCAAACGGCCCCAAACCCACTGCTTTTCCCAACGCGATAAAGAGCGCACGCGCGGCGAGCACCCCCGCGGGCACGCCCACCAGATACGCTCCCATGGCCAGGGTTAAGACGCCGGAGAGTACTGCGACCACCACTTGCGTCGGCGTCATGCCCAGCGCTTTCAAGATGGCAAAAGTGCGCCGCTCTTCATCCACCCGCATGCTCACGCCGCTCAGCACGCCCAGCGCAGCCACGCCGCTCAACAACAAGGCCAGCGCCATACCCATCTGTTTCAACATCTTGCCCACATCTCGCCCCTCTTCATCACCCCGAAAGGCCTCGTCAGGAAACGCCACATTCACCCGCTCGCCGAACCGGCTCTGCAGCGCGGCGGCCACCGCCTGCGGATCGCTGCCTGGCTTTAGTAGCAAGCGCAGGATGTAATGAGGCGCTCCCGCGCCCAGAAGGCCCATCGGCAAGATGAACATCTGCCCCAGGTTATCCGTATCGCGATAGATGCCCACAAGGTGCACCGTGTGCGGACGCCCTTTGACCACCAGCGTCACCCGGTCGCCCACTTCCCAGCCGTGCTCGTGGGCGATGGTGTAGGCTGCGACGGCTTCGTCTTTTGCGCCGGGCAGGCGCCCTTCCAGCAACATATTGGCATACACCTGCAGGTCGCCGCAGACGAACCGGGGGTAGAGATCCCGCTCTTCGCCCTGCACTCGCACGGGCGCTCTCACTTCGCAGGCATAGGACGTGACCTCAGGCAAGGTGCGCACCGCGCTTTCCAGTACGTCAGGGGCCAGGTCGCCGGACGGCCACACGGTGACATCCGCAGCAGGCACGATACCCATCCCCACCGGGTCAGCCACGAAAGTCTGCACTGTGGAGTACAGGATGAGGGAGACGGTCATGGCCAGCGCGGCCACGGCCAGGCTCAGGCCAATGAGCACCGACCGGCCGCGCTGGGCCAGCACGTCGGCCAGACCGTAGCCCACACTCAAGGGCAGGCGCGGCAAGCGCACCCGCGCGCGCCGCGGGGGTTCCATGCCGCGACGAATCGCGCTCACCGTGTCCAGCCGGGCGATACGGTGCAACGGCCGCGCGGCGGCCAGCACCACCACCAGCAGGAGGACGCTGACGGTACCCCACACGGCCCATGCCGGCGGACGAACCGGCCCGGCCATGTAGCGCGCCGTCAGGTCCGCGAAGAGCCGCTCGGCCAGAAGGGTTCCCCCCACCAGGCCCAGCCCCGCGGCCACCAGCGCCAGCAGTTCGTATTCCCCCAGGTACACCGCGACCAGTTGCCGGTTGGTGAAACCCACCGCCCGCAGCAGGCCAATTTGCCGCGCTTCCCGGCGGATGGCCCCGGCAATGGCGTTGGCCACAAGGAATCCCCCTACCAGCGCGGTCATCAGCGCGAACACCAACAGGAAAATTGACTGAATCCGGGTGTCAAAGCCGGCATAGCGCCGCACCAGCCGCCAGGTGTAACCTTCCGTTTCGGGGAACGCCCGGCGCAGGGAGCGCAGCACCGCATCGGCGCGATCGGGGTCGCGCAGCCGCACGCCAATGCTCATTTCCAGACGAGATTGGTCATCGGCCCGAGCCACCGCAGCCGACAAAGTGCCCGGCGGGAAGTACACCCGCGGCGGGGAACACGCCGGGAAGGCGCAAAACTCCGAGGTGACAAAAGCGCCCGAGACGGTCCAGACGCTTTCCTGCCCACCAACCAGCACCGTTACCTGGTCGCCAGGGCGAAGGCCGAACACGCGGGCCAGGTTGCGGTCCAGGTAGATTTCCCGCGCGCCGGCCCGCGGCGGACGTCCTTCCACCGGCAGCAAACGATTGATCTCGGGCTCGGGGCGCAGGTCCCGGGCAATGACGGTAGTTTTCTTCCCGTTGGGCGCGATGAGGGTAAGGCGAAAGGCAAGCAGGGGCGGCGTTACGGCCTCCACCTGGGGGTCTTCCCGTAGGCGCTGCAGGATATCGTTCAGCGGGGTCCGCTCAGGGTTCACTTGCAACCAGACGTGCGCGCCGTGGGTGCGTTCCAGCAGGCGGTCGTACACCCGATAACCGGCAAAGTAGGCGGTCAGGCCAGTGGTGATGAGCAGCGCGGCGGCCCACAAAGTGAGAAAGGTGAGCCCGGTCTGGAATTTGCGACTGCGCAGGTTGGCTCGGATTTGGCGTGCTATGGCTCGCATGGCGTCCTCCCACATGTTTCTCTCACGCGGCGGTATTTCCATCAAGGCTCCAGGGGCGTTCTCTTTCAGGCCATGACTTGAACCAACCGCTCCAACACCCGAGCAGGATCGGGGCGCTCCGCGGCTTTCATCTGTCCCACAAAGCGACCGTCGCGCATAAAGATCACCCGTTGAGCAAAACTGGCGACTTTGGGGTCGTGGGTCACCAGGACAATGGTTTGGCCTTCCGCGTTGAACCGGCGCAGCAGAGCCAGGACTTCGTTGCCGCTGCGGGAATCCAGGCTGCCAGTAGGCTCATCGACCAGGAGCAGGGTGGGGTGGTTGATGAGCGCGCGGGCCAGAGCCACTCGCTGTTGCTGGCCGCCGGAGAGTTGGGTGGGGAAGGCAGTTGGTTTGTCGGCCAGGCCGAGGGCTTCCAGCAATTGGGCGCGACGCTGCGCGGCTTCCTGGGGTGAGACGCCAGCCAAAAGCGCGGGCAGTTCCACATTGTCGGCCACATTCAGGTTGGGGATCAGGTTGTAGGCCTGGAAGACAAAGCCCACGGTGCGACGGCGCAGCACGGCGCGGCGGGATTCGTTCAGCGCGTGCACAGGTTGGCCAGTGACGAAAATCTCGCCCTGAGTGGGGACGTCGAGGCCGGCCAACAAGTGCAGCAAGGTGGATTTACCGCACCCCGAGGGACCCATGATGGCCACAAATTCGCCAGTCTCCACTTGTAAATCCACGCCGTTGAGCGCGGGCACGGCCACGCCGTTGTTGCGATAGATCTTGCGCAGGTTATAGGCTTCCAGTACAGGCATGGCAACCTCCTTCTTCTCGGTGCCTCGTGTGCTCTGCCCCTCGCGCACGCCGTTCATTTCTTCTTCATCTTTCCGGCATGTTCCGCGTGTTACAGAAAGTTTCCTCGCAACGATCCAGCCAGCCCAGGTCGGCCTCCAGGTGCAATTGGAGGCCCTCGGCCAGCAGGCGCAATTCTTCGTCGTCCGCGGTGAGCAGGGGCGTCAACTCGCCCAGAGCCTGCAAGAAAGCCTCCCGCTGACGCCAGAGAAGGGGGCACGGATCGGCCAGACCGGCCCGGCGCGCGACCAGAAGTTTAAGAAAGAAATCGACCCGCATCCGGCCAGCGGGTTCCACCGGCTCGTGCAACCACGCTTCCAGAACCTCGCGCCCCGCGTCGGTGAGGGTGTAGACCTTGCGATTGGGCAGCAAGTCCTGCAGCACGATCTCCGCGCGCACCAGGCCATCCCGTTCCAGGCGAGCCAGCGTGCTGTACACTTGGCCAATGTTCAAGCGCCAGGTGCCCTTCATCAGGCGCTCGAAAGCCTGTTTGAGGTCGTAACCATGACGGGATTTTTCGGCCAGCAGGCCCAGGAGGGCATACTTGAGCATGTTATTTACTCCGTATGTAGTACATACTCAGTATATATCATGAGAGAACCATTGTCAAGCGCAG
>JALSPT010000054.1 GCA_026985785.1 Anaerolineales bacterium | reverse complement strand
AACCGCAACCGGAAGAAGCAATTGCCGAGGAGGTCGCGGAACAGGAAGAAGAGGAGGAGACGGCTCAGCCCGCTGAGGAATCGCTGGACGATCTCTTCGCTCAGATCGAGATCCCTGCCGATGAAATTGCAGTGGAAGGTGAAGTCGAAGAAGATGAACTGCCGGAGGCCAAACCGCGCAAGAAAAAGAAGAAAAAGAAGAAGAAAAAGCCGCGGCAGTACGTGGAAATGGCCTATGGTGAGGATGAAGAGGACCTCATTGCATTGCGTCGCCACAAGCGCGATGACGACGAATGGAGCGACTGGGACTTTTAGCCGCGCGGAGGACGGGCATGGCGAAAAAACGGCGTGGTAAACACGTCCCGCAGCGTACCTGTGTGGGATGCCATCAAACCTTAGCCAAGCGGCAGTTGGTGCGGTTGGTGTGCACCCCTCAAGGGGTGCGGGTTGATTTGACAGGACGCCTGCCCGGCAGAGGTGCTTATTTGCACGACAAGCGTTCGTGTTGGGAGCGCGCTTTGAAAAAAGGGACGCTGGCCCGGGCGTTACGAGTTGAATTGACTGCGGACGATCTTGCCCGGTTGCAGGCATTTATGGCTGTGCTCCCCGACGACGACGATGAGACGGGGGCGGGCGCACCTGCCAACTGAAGTGCGCTGCTGAACCGAGGAAGTGATTTTTGGTGTGGCGCGGTTGACGCCGCGGCTGCAAGGAGGTAAATATGGGTAAACAGGGGCGGGAGCCTATCGTGCTCCCAGCAACGATGACGGTACGGCAACTTGCTGAAGCCCTGAAGGTGAGCCCTATCGATCTCATCAAAACATTGATGGCGAACGGGGTGATGGCCTCGATCAACCAAACCATCGATTTTGATACTGCCGAGATCGTGGCCACAGAACTGGGCTATGACGTGGTGCTGGAAGAGCCAGAAGAAGAACTGGAAACAGAGGCTGAGGCTGAAATTCCGCTTTGGCGGCGCTTGATTGCTGACGAGCCGGAAGACCAACTAGAGCCCCGCCCGCCAGTTGTCGCGGTGCTGGGACACGTTGACCATGGTAAGACGACCTTGCTGGATGCCATTCGGCACACCAATGTTGCTCAGCGAGAGGCCGGCGGCATCACCCAACATATCGGTGCGTACCAGATAGAACACGAAGGGCAGAAAATAACTTTTCTCGATACCCCTGGCCACGCGGCGTTCACTGCTATGCGGGCGCGTGGCGCTCAGGGCGCCGATATCGTGGTCTTGGTGGTGGCTGCCGATGATGGCGTGATGCCCCAAACGCGAGAGGCTATCGACCATGCCAGGGCCGCTCAAGTGCCTATCATCGTTGCTTTGAACAAAATTGACCGCCCGAATGCCAACCCGGAGCGGGTCAAGCGGCAGTTGGCCGATGTGGGGTTGGTGCCCGATGAATGGGGCGGTGATACGATGGTGGTGCCCGTTTCTGCCAAACAGGGTGAGGGCATCGAGGATTTGCTAGAAGCCATCTTGTTGGTGGCTGAAGGGATGAATATTCGCGCCAATCCCAAAGGGCGGGTCATTGGCACGGTCATCGAATCGCGTCGCGAGAAGGGACGGGGCGTGATCGCCACCTTGTTGGTGCAGAATGGGACGCTGAAACTGCGCCAGGTGGTGGTCGCTGGCGCCACTTACGCCAAAGTGCGCGCCATGACCGATGAGCACGGTAAAGCCGTGCGCGAAGCGCCTCCCTCTATGCCAGTGCAGGTGTTGGGCTTCAACGAGGTGCCCGCCGCGGGTGAACTTTTCCGCGTGGTGGAGAACGAAAAGGTCGCTCGCGAAATCGTGGCGCAGCGCCTCGATGCTCAGCGCGCCAGTCAGCAGCAAGAAGGCCAGCAAATTTCGCTGGAAGACTTGTTCGAAAAAGTGCAGGCCGGGGAGGCCAACGAATTGCGTCTGATCGTCAAGGTCGATGTCCACGGTTCACTGGAACCGGTAGTCAATTCTATTCAGGAAGTTGCCGAGAAAAGCGAGATCAAGGTGCGCGTGTTGCACGCTGCGGTCGGCAATATCTCGGAAAACGACGTCAATCTGGCGGCAGCCTCTAAGGCCGTGGTGATCGGCTTCAACGTGCGCCCGGATGGCCCGGCGCGCAAACTGGCCGAGAGCTTAGGTGTCTCCATCCGCACTTACAACATCATTTACCGCCTGACCGAGGATCTGGAAAAAGCCCTCAAAGGGATGCTCGGCGCGGAAACAGAAGAGACCTTGTTGGGCAAGGCCGAGGTGTTGGCGGTATTCAAAATTCCCAAGATGGGCAAAGTGGCCGGCTGCCGGGTGCGCGAGGGCGTGATTCGGCGTAACGCGTTGGCGCGGGTGGTGCGTCAGGGCGAAGTGTTGTTCGAAGGCCCGCTGGCTTCGCTCAAGCACGAAAAAGAAGACGTCCGCGAAATCCGCGCTGGCTTTGAATGCGGCATCGGCCTGAAGGGTTTCCAGGACTTTCAGGTGGGCGACACGATTGAATGTTTTACCCGCTCGGAAGTCGAAAACGATGGCGAGGCCTGGTAGGCGGAGGGCAAGATGGTTTCCCAATTGCGGTTGCGGCGCATCAACGAACGCTTGAAGGAAGAATTGGCCGTCCTGCTGTTGTATGAGGTAGCCGACCCGCGCTTGCGTGGTGTGACGGTGACCGATGTGCGGGTGGATCGTGAACTGGCCTATGCCGATGTGTTCGTCTCGGCGGTGGAAGGTTCGGCGCGGCAAGAGGAAATCCTGGCTGGCCTGGAGCACGCGCGCGGTTTTCTCAGCCGCCAATTGGCAGCGCGGGTAGAACTCCGCCAGTTCCCCCGCTTGCGTTTTCACTGGGATCCAACGCCCGAGCGGGCGGAGCGCGTTGAAACGTTGTTGAAACAAATTCAGGCCGAACGCGCTGCCCGCGGCGCTTCTCCTGACGAGGAAAACCATGTATAATGCCCAAGAAGTGGCTGCTGCGGGCGAGTGCCTTCGGACCGCGCGGAAAGTGAGCATCGTTTCCCACCAGCGGCCCGACGGCGACGCGGTGGGCTCCGCGTTGGGGCTGGCGCTGGCGCTGAAGGCTGCCGGCAAGCAGGTGGTGGTTGCTCTGGCAGATGGCGTTCCGACCACTTTCCGGCATCTGGCAGGCGCAGACGAGGTGGTCTCCCAGGGCGATCCCTCTGCCGATTGCCGCGTGTTTGTGGATTGTGGCGATGTCGGTCGTGGGGGCAGTGCCTGGCAGGCCGATTGGCCGGTGGATGTCAACATCGACCATCATAAAACCAACACCCGTTTTGCGGCAGTCAATATTGTGGCGCCCCACGCCGTGGCGACGGCGGCCATGCTAGCAGAGTTGTTGCCAGCGTGGGGATTCCCTTTGCCGGTAGAGGCAGCCTCGGCGTTGCTTACCGGTATCCTGACGGACACGATTGGTTTCCGCACTTCTAACGTCACTGCCGACGCGCTTCGCCTGGCCGCGGACCTGGTCGATCGTGGAGCGCCCCTCAGCGAGTTGTATTTCAAGGCGCTCGTTGAGCGCAGCTTCGAGGCTCTGCGTTACTGGGGGCAGGGCCTAAGCCGCATCCAGCGAGAAGGGGGGCTGGTGTGGACTTCGCTGACCCTGGAAGACCGGCGTATTAGCGGCTATCACAGCAACGATGACGCGGACCTGGTAGGCTATCTGGTGAGCGTGCGTGATGCTGCCATTGGTGTGATTTTTGTGGAGCAGCCGGATGGGACGGTCAAGGTCAGTTGGCGGGCTCGCTCGGGGTGGGATGTCTCCGACCTGGCGGTGCGCTTTGGCGGAGGCGGGCATGTCCCGGCCGCGGGTGCTACTGTGCCCGGTTCGTTGGACGACGTGCAGCGAAAGGTACTGGCTGCCACGCGTGCTTTGCTGAACGCTTGATTCAAACGAGCCTTTCCCCTGCTTCCTGGCTCGTTGTAATTTTTGATAAGAGGGAGAATTTTCGATGATGCACACAGATGATATGATTCGTGACGTGGTTTCGGGGGTCCTGGTGGTGGATAAGCCCGTAGGGATGACCTCTCACCAGGTTGTGCAGGTGATCCGCCGCGGTACCGGTATTCGTCGGGCTGGTCATACCGGGACGCTGGATCCGCGCGCTTCAGGCGTGCTGGTGGTGTTGATCGGCCCTGCGGTGCGGCTGAGCGAGTGGGTTTCGGCATCGGATAAGCGTTACATGGCGACCATTCGCCTGGGGAGCGCCACCGATACCTATGATGCAGAAGGCCGCACCACCGCCGAGGCGCCGTGGGAAGACATTACCGAAGAGGAATTCGAGCGGATTTTGCAAAAGTTTGTGGGTGAAATCGAACAGGTGCCGCCGCCCTATTCGGCAGTGCGGGTCAAAGGCAAACGGGCTTACGATCTGGCGCGCAAGGGCAAACCGGTGAACCTGGAGCCGCGCAAGATCAAGGTCTATAGCCTGGAACTGCTGGAGTGGGCGCCGCCGGAGGTGGTGGTCGACGTCCATTGTTCTTCGGGAACTTACGTCCGCTCGCTGGCCCATGACATTGGCCGGGAGTTGGGATGCGGTGCGCATCTGGTGGGCCTGCGGCGCACGCAAAGCGGTCGCTTCACGCTGCGCGATGCGGTGCCCCTGCGCCGGCTGGAAGAGGCTTTCCGCCGCGGCGAGTGGTACCGCTACCTCATTCCGGCTGCCGAGGCGCTCACCGAATGGCCGATGGTGGAACTCGACCCCGATCAGGTAGAACTGGTGCGCCACGGCCATCGCATCAAACCGCCCAACGGCGAGGAATTCGAGGATGGTCAGATGGTGCGTGCCCTGACTGAGCAGGGTGATCTGGTGGCCGTGATGACCTATCGCGCCGATACGGGCGAGTTGCAACCTCGCAAGGTTTTCTTTGCTTCGTGACAATGGAGCATTACACCACGCTGGCTTCTCTGCTTCTGCCACGCGCGTGGGTTACCATTGGTTCGTTCGACGGCGTGCATCGGGGACACCAGCAACTGCTGCGGGACTTTGTCGCCGAAGCACGCCGTTACCACGCCCCGGCGGTGGTTGTCACTTTTTACCCTCACCCTGTCGAGGTGTTGGGCCATCGCCGGGACCCTTTTTACCTTTCGACGCCCGAAGAGAAGGCTACCCTCATCGCCGCCTTGGGGGCGGATGTTCTCATCACTCATCCTTTCGATCGTGAAGTGGCCCAACGGAGCGCCAGCGATTTCATGGCCGACCTGAGCGCTCATCTGGGGTTGAAGCGATTGTGGGTCGGGTACGATTTTGCCCTCGGACGCAATCGCGAAGGTGACATCCCCACTTTGCGGCGGCTGGGAGAGCGGTTGGGCTATACCGTGCATGTGGTGGAGGCCTATCGCCTGGATGGCGAAATTGTGTCGTCCAGCCGCATTCGGCGGGCGCTGGCGGAGGGCGACGTGACGCTGGCAGCGCGGATGTTGGGGCGGCACTATGCCGTGCCGGGTGAAGTTGTGCGCGGTGATGGCCGAGGACGAACGATAGGGTTCCCGACGGCCAATTTGGCCGTTTGGCCGAAGCGTATGCTGCCTGCGGCGGGGGTGTATGCTTGCTTTGCTGAGGTAGAAGATGATGGGCGCTATGCTGCCGTGGCCAATATTGGCGTGCGCCCAACTTTTGAGCGCCAGCCGGTAGCGCCCCGTGTGGAGGCCCACCTGCTGGATTTTCGCGGCGATCTTTACGGTCGCCGTTTGCGGCTGCATTTCGTAGCGCGGCTGCGGCCAGAGCGGCGCTTTCCTTCCCCTCAGGCGTTGGCCGAGCAGATTGCCCGTGACATTGCCGCTGCCCGCCGCCTGTTGCGCAGAGCGACGCCTGTTCTGGAGTGACTGCGATGCCCCGAGTTTACCTGCTTTCTCCCCGCCGTTACTCTCCTGAAGTGATTGCCGTGGCGTTTGCCAAGACGTCGCGCTCCCCCGCTCCATTGGATGCCACCGCCGAAGGGCTCACCGCTGCCGAGAGCAGCCGCTTTCACGAAAAGTGGGTTTTGGATTACGGCCATGCTTCCGTGGCGGAGCACGCGGTGCTCCACATTGCGGTGGAAGGCGCTTCTCGCCTGGCAACCGAGGTGCTGGAATCCGGGCGGCTGGCATCCTACACCGAAAAATCGACCCGCTACCAGCGGCTGAGCGCGGATGAATGCGTTACGCCGCCGGAGTTGGAGACCCAACCCGAACTGTTGGCGGTGTATCGCGAGGCGCTGGAGCGCCTGTTTGCGGTTTATGCGCGCTGCATGGAGGCGGTGCGGGAGGAAGTCGCCCGCCGTGATCCGCCCGCCAAGGATGAACCCCCCCGCCGGTGGGAAGCCCGCCACCGCTCGCAGTATGCTGATGTGTGCCGGTTTTTGCTGCCCGCGGCGGCGCAGGCCAACCTGGGGATGACGATCAATGCCCGCTCCCTGGCGCATTTGCTCCGCAAGATGCTCTCCCATCCGTTGGCCGAGGTGCGCCTGCTGGGCGAAGCGATGCACGAGGCCGCCAGGGCCGAAGTGCCCACCCTGCTCAAATATGTCGCCCCGGTGGAAGGATGGCAGCGCGGCGCGGCGGCCTTGCGGCAACGGGTGGCCGAGTTTCGCGGCGGGGGCACTTATGCCGAAGATTGGTGCCATTTGGTTTCGTGGGATGCGCGCGGGGAGGCGCGAGTGCTGGCGGCGTTGCTGTACCAGTATGGCGATCGCCCCTATGTGGATTACCTCAACTATGCGCGTGGGCTTCCGGCAGCGGAAAAGCGCGCCCTGGTCGAAGAAGTGTTGGGTGTGTTGGGCGAGCGGGACGTGCCGCCGCGCGCTTTGGAACTGGCAACGTACACTTTCGACTTGGTGATGGATCAGGGGGCGTATTACGAGTTCAAGCGCCACCGAATGATGAGCCAGATACCGCAGCCTCTGACGGCGCGTTTGGGCTATGCCGTGCCGAAGATGGTGGTCGAGGCGGGGCTGGAAGCGGATTATCGGGCTGCGTTGCAGGCGGCGCAAGGGGCGTATGAGCAACTGGCGGCCTGGAACCCCGACGTCGCGGCGTACGTGGTGCCTAATGCTTTCAACCGACGTGTGACCGCGGTGCTCAACTTGCGCGAGGCGTTTCACTTTTTGCGCTTGCGCACCGCGCCCCAGGCGCATTTTTCCATCCGACGGGTGGCATGGCGCATGGCCGAAGAGATCGCGGCGGTTACCCCTACCCTGGCGCCATTTTTGCGCTTGCGGCCCGACGAAACCTGGCAGGCGGTCGAGCAGCAGTACTTTGCCGAGGTGTGAAGTGTTTTCCCCAAAAAGGTGTGACAAAAAAACAGCCCCGGCGAGGGGCTGTTTTTAGGTTAAAGTTGGGAGAGATCCGTTTGTCACTTGCGTCGCCGACCGCCTTTGAGGGTAGCCTGGAAGGCTTGCAATTCTTCCCACTTCCCCTCCGCTGCCAGCGCCGCCTGCTCATGCCACGTTTCAGGATTGCTGATGCGGGCAAAGCCTGCTTCGTCCAGCAAGGCCTGTAATTCGGCAGGGGTTTTGGTAGCCAGTTCGGCAAAGGTGCGGATACCTGCGGCCTTGAGCGCGGCTTCGATTTTTGGCCCAATGCCTTCGATTTTCTTCAAATCGTCCTCGGTGCTGGGCGCTGTTTGTGGGACGGCTTTGCTCGCTGCCGGAGCGGGTTCTTCATGGTGTGGGTGCGGGTTGGGTGAGGGGGCAGGGTGAAAAGCCTGGGTGACGGCTGGACCGACGTCGTATAGGTACAACAGAAACATGACGAAAAAGATAGTGCCCAGGGCGCCGAAAAACCACCAGAATGCGCTCATGTCCATGATGGAATGCCTCCTGCGGAGAAATGATGCGGTCGTCTGCGCTAATTCTACCCCTGTTGTGCTATAATGGCAACAATCTTACAGGGTTGGATGATGCGTGCCCCTCTGAATGCCCCCGTGTTGGTATTGAACGTGAACTACGAGCCGTTGGACGTGTGCACCGTTCGGCGGGCGGTGGGGCTGTTGGTGGGCGGAAAGGCCGATTTGGTGCTCAACGGGCGGGGGGTAATTCGTACCGTGCAGCAGGTGTTCGAAATTCCCTCGGTGATTCGGCTGGTGTACATGGTCAAACGCCCTCGCTTGCGGGTGGCGCTCAACCGGCAGGAAATTTTCCGCCGCGATGACTACACCTGCCAGTATTGCGGGCGGCGGGTGGCGCATCCTACTATCGACCACGTCGTGCCGCGACGATTGGGTGGGGAAGACACGTGGGAAAACCTGGTGACGGCCTGCGCTGCCTGCAATGCGCGCAAGGGTGGGCGCACGCTGGCAGAGGCGCATATGCGGTTATTGCGTCCGCCAGGGCCACCCCCCGCCAGTGCCCTTTACCGTTTTCGCCGTTACTTGGCCACCCATGCGGAATGGGAAACCTTTTTGCAAGGATGGTGAGTCACATGGGCGAGGGCAATTGCCTCGCCCATGTGTTTTTTGGTTTTTTGCGTCATTGGCGGAAGAAATTCGAGATGAAGAACCACAGGTTGGCGGGGCGCTCGGCCAGGCGGCGCATGAAATAGGGGTACCATTCTGTGCCGTAAGGGACATAGATCCGCACGGGGTAGCCTTCTTCGGTCAGTTGGCGTTGTAAGTCGCGGCGAATACCGTAGAGCAACTGGAATTCCAAGGCTTGTTTGGGGAGACCGATGCGCTCGGCATAGGCTTTCGCATAGGCGATCCGGTCGGGGTCGTGGGTGCCGATGGCCGGGATGGGTGGCCATTTGCCGTCTTTGCTGATCGTCGGCGCACCTGCCCGTAAGGCGCCATCCAACAGGAGGCGAGTCAAGCGGTCGAAACTGGCGTCCACGTCTTGTTTCTTGGGGTAAGCGATTTCAGGAGGTTCTTTGTAAGCCCCTTTGACCAGGCGCACCCGCGCCCCATGGGCCATCAATTTGCGGACATCCTCCTCGCTGCGGTAGAGGTAGGCCTGGATGACCACGCCGACGTTGTCCAATCCTTCGGCGTGCATGGTTTCGTAAAGTTCCAACGTCGCGTCCACCCATGGCGAGTCTTCCATGTCGATGCGTACCATGATGTTGTACTGGCGGGCGCGGGTAAGAATACGCCGTAGATTGGCCTCGCAGGCTGCTTTGTCCAATGCCAGGCCAATTTGCGTCAATTTGATGGATGCGTTGGCCTTGACGCCGTTTTGGTCGATGGCGTCTAACATGGTGAGGATGTGTTCGGTGGCTTGTTGGGCTTCATCGAGGTTGGTCGTGGATTCCCCCAGGTGGTCTAAAGTAACGAACATACCTTGAGCGTTGAAGGACTGGATTACCCGGATGGCATCTTCCAGCCGGCTGCCGGCGACAAAACGGGAGGCAACGCGCCAGGCTGGTGCCCAGTGGGTCATCATGCGCTGCGCCCACCGGGCTTTGGAAAGGTAGATGAGCCAGGATCGAAGCATGGCAACCTCGCTTTGGGGGATGTTGTACCTTGGCCGCGGCAATTATTTTACTCCAAAGTGGTAAAATTGGCATCCAATGGCGCTCTGCCAGTGTGCAGGGATGCTGCAAGGAGCATTGTTGTCTATGTTTCACAGCCGTTCGCGACCCTTTTTTTCGGTTCTCCAATTGCTTTCCACGTTCGCCCTCCTGGGCGCAGTGGGGCTGTTGGCGTTTCAATTGGTGCGTTACAGCCGCTTTCGGGCACTGCTGCCCCCCGGTACCACCATCGGCGGCGTGCCCGTGGGGGGGCTGACCCGCCAGCAGGCTGTCGAACGTTTGACTGAGGTGTTCAACCGCCCCATCGAGTTGCATTATGGCAAGGCGGTGATTCAGATTTCTCCTGCTGTGGTGGGTTTTCAGTTGGATGTGGACACCATGATGGCGGCGGTGGAACAGGGGCGCCGCCAGACGGGGTTTTGGCAGGGCTTTTGGGATTTCCTTTGGGGACGGATGCCCCCGCCCCTTCGCATCCCTCTGGTGGCGCATTATTCGGAAAGCCGCCTGCGTGCTTATCTTGAAGGTGAGATCGCCGCCCGCTACGACCAGCCACCCACACCCCCGCAACCCATCGTCGGCACGGTGAATTTTCGCCCTGGTCAACCCGGCCTGATGCTGGATATCGATCGGGCGCTTCCTTTGATCGAGCGGGCGCTCTTCTCGCCAACCGATCGAGTGGTTGATCTACCCTTACGCCGCTCCAACCCGCCGCGTCCTGCGTTCCATAATCTGCGCGTGTTGCTGCAGCAAACGGCCAAAGTGGAAGGCTTCGATGGCGTGATGGGGGTGTATTTGCTGAATTTGCAGACAGGCGAGGAACTCAACTTTGTCACGCACAATGGGCGCGAGGTGCCGATGCCCCCCGACGTCGCCTTTACCGCTGCCAGCACGATCAAAATCCCCATCATGGTCTCGGTTTTTCGACGCATCGACGGTCAGCGCCCGCGGGGAGAGGAGATGCGCTGGTTGAAAGAGATGATCGACAAATCGGGCAACGACCCCGCCGACTGGCTGATGGAAAACGTCATCAACCGGGAGCGGGGGCCGTTGGAAGTGACGGCTGATATGCGCACGTTGGGTTTGGAAAACACCTTTTTGGCGGGGTATTTCTACGCCGGTGCGCCGTTGTTGGCCGTATACCGCACCCCTGCCAACCAACGGCCTGATATTTCCACCGACCCCGACCCGTACAATCAAACCACCCCGTCTGAGATGGGTACTTTGTTGGCCGACATCTACAAATGTGCAGAAGAGGGCGGGGGGGCGCTGATGGCGGCTTTTCCCGGCGAAATCACCCAGGGCGAATGCCGCCAGATGATCGACCTGCTGGCCAACAACAAGATTGGCGTGTTGTTGGAGGCCAGCGTTCCCGAGGGCACGCGCGTGGCCCACAAGCACGGCTGGGTCAGCGGCCCGGACGGCGCCATCCACCTCATCAGCGACGCCGGTATCGTCTATACCCCCGGCGGCAATTACATCCTTTCCATTTACCTTTACCGCAAAAAAGTGCTGTTGTGGGATTACGGCTCCAAACTGTTGGCCGATTTGGGCGAGGCGGTGTACAACTACTTCAATCCCCCTGCCAAGTAGCGCCTTCGGGGCACCAGCGACGATAGTCGGCGGGCGTATCGATTTCGGCGCGCGCTTGGGGAGCGTCCCAATGCAGGGGGAGGGGGGGGATGCGATCGAAAAGCGCCCTTGCCCCCGTGTCGCCGTGCAATTCTTCTAACAAGGGGAAGATAGAAGCGGCCACCAACACCGGCGTGCTGCGCTCTCTCGCGATTTCAGGGGTGACGATGGGGGCGCGCGTACGGCAATACGCCTCGCAAAGCGCCGTGACCAGGGCAGGGGGAACGAAAGGCTGGTCGGCGGGGAAGAATACACCACCTGCCAGCCTGGCTCTGCGCAAAGCCGCCGCGGCCAACCGCACGGAGGCGCTTTGCCCTGCTTCCCAGGCGGGATTGAGCAGGATCTCCACCGGCAGGTCGGCGACGGCCTGCCAGACGGCCTGCGCCTGGGCGCCGACCACGACCCAAACCGGCCTCAAACCGGCTTCCAACGCCGTGCGTGCTGCCCGATGCACCAACACTTCTCCCTTGCACGGCAACAGTTGTTTCAGGCGCCCGCCCATGCGTCGCGCTCCGCCTGCAGCCAGGACCACCCCGCCGATGCCCGCGCAGCCGCTCATGCCGTCACCGCCTCGATCAGGTGGGGCGCGTCCACGCGCGGGTTGTTGACCGCCGGCGAAACGCGCCACCTTTGCATGGCCTCGGCGGGGTAAGGACGCCACAGCGGTTCCATCGTTGCCGGATCGACCTCGCCGGGCTGCAGCCATGCCTCCCAGGTCTCCGGCGGTAAAATGACCGGCATGCGGGCATGTACGGGCGCTACCAGGGCGTTGGCGCGGGTGGTGAGCAGGGCGCAGGTGGTGATTTCGGAGCCGTCGGGGCCCATCCAGATTTCCCACAGCCCGGCCAGCGCGAACGGCTGACGGTTTTTCAGGGTGAAGTAGAATGGACGGCGGCTGTCGCCAAGGCGCTGCCATTCGTAGAAGCCGTCGGCCAGCACAAGGCACCGCCGTCGCCGCAACGCGGCGCGAAAGGCCGGTTTTTGGGCTGCGGTTTCGGCGCGGGCGTTGATGAAGCGATAGCGCCGCGGGTCTTTGGCCCAAGATGGCACCAACCCCCAAAGGAAATGCGCCGCCGTGAAACGGCCATCGTTGGGAACCGCCAGCACCGGCTGACCGGGCGCGATGTTGTAGCGCGGTTGCACGCCGCCGGGAAAGACGAATTGGTGGAAAGCGGCTTGCAGGTCTTCGGTCGTCAGGGTGAGGGTAAAGCGGCCACACATGGCTACACCAACAACCAGATCACGCCCGCGGTGGCAATCACCGTGCCCAGCACCGCGCGGGGCGTGATGTGCTCTTTGAAAAACCAGCGCCCTACCGGCAGCAACAGGATGGGCGGCAGCGAGGCCAAGGTGGTGGCAATGCCTACCGGGATGGCTTTGAGGGCGAACATGGAAAGCGACATGCCCAGCACGGGGCCGATCAGCACAGCCGCCGCGATGATGCCCAGGGCTTTGGGGTGGCAGCGCATGGTGCGCAGGGTAGGCGCGGCGGCCTTCGTGAGCAGGGTCCACGTCCACAATGTGAGCATCCCCCCGAACATGCGCAAAGTCGCCCCTGAGATGGGGGAGAGCCCGGCGCGCAGGCCGAGTTTGGCCAAGATCACGCTGGCCGTGCTCACCAGGGCAGCCGCGAAGGCAAAAAGCAACCCCGCGCGGTCGTGCAGCGCAGAGGTTTGGCCGTCTTCGTCGGGCGTTTCCCGCTCCAGCACCACCCAACTGACCCCCGCCAGCACCACCGCGATGGCTGCCGTTTGGGAAAGGGTGAGCCGTTCGTCCAGCACCACCCAGGCGGTCGCCGCGGCCAACGCGGGGGTGAGATTGAGGATGAGCAGCGCGATGCGGGGGCCTACGCGCACGAAGGCCTCGAACAGCATCGTATCCGACAATGCCAGTCCGATCACGCCGGAAAGCAGCATATAAACGATAGGCGCCCATGAGGCGCGCGGAAAGAGGCGACCATAGAGCAGCATGTGGAGGATGCCAAAGTACAGCGCGCCCAACAGCAGGCGCATCCGGTTGGCCTTCACCGAGCCGATCTCGCGCCCCGCGAGGGTGAACAGTGTGGGGCCGAAGGTGAAGCACACCGAAGCCATCAAAGCGGCAAGTTCTCCGAGTAGGGTGGGGCTCATGTGGGTTTCCTAAATGCAAGCAAACACAACGCCCGCAGTGTTCAGAGCGTTGCGTTTGAGGATGCTCTTGCACGATGATGGAAGCGCCGAAAAGTGTACCATGAAAATAGCCTGGCCTTCGTTGATTTGTGCTTTCCCCGGCGGTTTTCTTTGCGGGTGCACTCAAATGTTGTAGATAAGGCTATCGTATGGCCAGATCTCTCCCCACCCCCTGGCGGAGGCTTGTCCTTCGTTAGGACAGCCTCCGCCTTCCCCCTCCCCTCCCTTCAGTAAGGGAGGGGAGGGGGAGGCCGCCGTAGGCGGCGGGGGAGGGGTGAGATCCCGAAAAGTGCTTCTACGGCATTTGCTTGCACCCTTTCTTTGCCAGGCGTTTGACTTTCCTCCTGGGTGCGGGTACAATCCCGCCGCTATCCTTTCCGTTTTTCCCGCCTTGGGGAGGTGTGACTGTGCCCGCGAAATTGATTTTGCGCAATAAGACTTACGAAGTGCCCCACGGCATCACCATCAAGCAAGCCCTGAAGCAGTTGGAAATCCCGCTGGAAGAGGTCATCCCCACGAAGGACGGCGAACTGGTGACCGAAGACACCCACCTGAAAGACGGCGACGTCATCCGCCTGGTGGCCGTGATCTCCGGCGGCTGACCACCCCGACTTCCACGACTTCCCCGACTACACGACTACAGGACTCCCCCCATGCGCTGCCGAAAATGTGACCAGAAAGCCGTCATCAACATGCGCCATCACAAACTGGCGCTGTGCAAAGAGCACTATCTGGAATGGTTCGTTGCCCAGACCGAGCGGTTCATCAAGAAATACCGCATGTTTGGCCGCGAAGATAGGGTGCTGGTGGCCGTCTCCGGCGGCAAAGATTCGCTGGCGCTGTGGGATGTGCTCTGGCGGCTGGGCTATCAGGCCGATGGGCTGTACATCGATTTGGGCATTGATGGCGGGTTTGGCTATTCCCGCGAATCGAAGGCGCTCACCCAGGCGTTTGCGGAGGAACGTGGCCTCACCCTGCATATCGTGAACGTGCTGGGCGAGTATGGTGCGACCATCCCCGAAATGGCCCAACTGACCCACCGGGGCAAAGGAAAGCCCTGCTCGGTGTGCGGCCTGGTCAAGCGCCACGAGATGAACCGCATCGCCCGCGACCTGGGCTATACCGTCCTGGCTACCGGCCACAACCTGGACGACGAGGCGGCGGTGCTTTTTGGCAACACCCTCACCTGGGCGGCGGGCTATCTGCGCCGCCAGGGGCCGGTGTTGCCTGCTTCCCCCGGCCTGGCGCGCAAGGTCAAGCCCCTCTTCCGCTTCTATGAGCGGGAAACCGCGGCCTACGCCCTGCTGCGCGGCATCCGCTACATTTACGAGGAATGCCCGTTCTCGGTAGGCGCGAAGTCCATTTACTACAAGCAGTTGCTCAACAAACTGGAAGCCGACCGACCGGGCGCGAAATTGCAGTTCTACCTCGGTTTTCTCAAAGCCAAAGAGGAAGGCTTGTTTGCCGCCGGTAAGGAAACCGTACCTCGGATGCACACCTGCCCGGTCTGCGGCCAGCCGACCACCGCGCCCGGCAAGTGTGCCTTCTGCCGCCTGGTGGAGCGGGTGGAAGAGCGGAAAGAATTGCGAATAAAGAATGAGGAATGAGGAGTGCGCAACTCGGAGGTCCCCTATGCCCATGACCCAACCTGAAGACCTGAAGGACATCACCCTCTTGGGGCGCAAAGCCCAGCCCAGCAAGAAACTGGAGGCGTTCCCCAACCGCACGCCGGGGCGCTATTACCTGGTGACCCTGGAAACCAGCGAGTTTACCTGCCTGTGCCCCGTCACCGGCCAACCCGATTTTGCCACCATCAAGGTGGCCTACGTGCCCGACCAGAAAATCGTGGAGTCCAAATCCTACAAACTTTACCTCTGGTCGTACCGCAATGAGGGCGTGTTCCACGAGCACGTCGTCAACACCATCCTCGACGACCTGGTGAAAGTGCTCGACCCGCACTACATCCGCGTGGTGGGCGAGTTCAACATCCGCGGCGGCATCGCCATTACGGTCAGCGCCGAACACGTCAAGACGCCAGCGGCAAAAGAGGCCGTGGCGGGGATGATGCGATAGTCAAGTCAGATAGTCGG
>JALSPT010000053.1 GCA_026985785.1 Anaerolineales bacterium | reverse complement strand
CGCTGTTGACACCTGCTTTTGGCCGTGGTATGATAAGGATGCTGAAAATTAGCACTCTAGTGGTGAGAGTGCTAATTTTTGATTGGCGTTTTTAGGAGAGGTTGCCGTGTCACCCCGTCGTAAGCGCGTGCCACCGCCGGGAGAAGAACTGACGACCCGCCAGCAGTTGTTGCTGGCGCTGGTGGTGCGCGATTACGGAGAAACGGCGCAGCCGGTGGGTTCCAAGCGGCTGGTGGAGCGTTACAAGCTGGAGGTTAGTGCGGCGACGGTGCGCAACGAACTGGCGGTGCTCACCCAAAAGGGCTACCTTGCCCAGCCCCACACCTCTGCCGGGCGGGTGCCCACGGAGAAGGGATATCGCTTCTTCGTCAGTCGGTTGTTGGAGCGAGGCGAGTTACCCTCTGAAGACCGCCACACCATTGCCCACCAGTTCTACCAGGCGCAGCAAGACATCGATCAATGGATGAAACTGGCTGCCTCGGTGCTGGCGCAGCGGGTGCGGGCGGCTTCGCTGGTGACCGCTCCGCATCCCGAAGAGGTGCGTTATAAACACCTGGAACTCATTGGCATCCGCGGGCGGCAGGTGTTGATGGTGTTGGTACTGGTGGGCGGTGAAATTCGCCAGCGATTGCTGTACCTCGGCGAGCCGGTTTCGCAAGAGCGGCTCAGCACAGCAGCCGAACGCCTCAACCGGCGCTATGCCCGCTATGATTTGCAGGCCATTCGGGAAGCGCCGCTCCCCGCGGACGCTTTAGAAGCCGATGTGCTACGGCTGGTGCGTGCCGAAATGGAGGAAAGCGCCCGCCATGTGGTGGACGAGGTGTATCACGATGGGTTGAGCCACGTCCTTGGCGAGCCCGAATTTGCCGAGTCGGAGGCTGCCCGGCGGGCGCTGGCCGTGCTGGAAAACCGCACGGTGTTGGAGGAATTGCTGCGCCGCGTGGTGGCCGACGCCGAAATCGGCAGTGTGCGGGTGTTGGTGGGGAGTGAGGATTGGGAGGTGTTGCGGGATTGCTCGGTGGTGCTTTCCCGTTACGGTACCCCCGGCTTGGCCAGCGGCATGGTTGGCGTGTTGGGGCCAACCCGGATGGCTTACAGCAGTGCCATTCCCACGGTGCGCTTTGTGGCGCGCCTGCTGAGCGATATGATGACCGAAACCTTGGCAGAATGAAGGGAGATGACCAATGAGCAGCAAGCAGAAACGCACGGAGGAAGAACAACCACGCGAAGAGAATAAGCCGGAAACCGCGCCGGAGGTGACAGAGGACGTCACCGCTCCGGCGAGAGACGAAAGCGCCGCCACCGAAGAGGAAAAGCCGACAACCGAGGCAAGCGATCTGCAGGCGGAACTGGACGCCGCGCGCGCCCAAATGCAGGAATATTTGGACGGCTGGCAGCGCGAACGGGCGGCTTTCGCCAATTATCGCCGTCGGGTGGAGGAACAGCAGGAGCAAACCCGCCGCGATATCACCGCCAGCATTGCCAAACGCTACCTCGAAGTGCTCGACGACCTGGAACTGGCGCTGAAGAACAAGCCCACCGAGGGCGAGGGCGCGGCCTGGGCCGAGGGCATCGAACTCATCTACCGCAAAATGCTCGCCATTCTGGAGGCCGAAGGCATTCGTCCCATCGAGGCCGGCCCAGGGACGCCTTTCGACCCGCGCTTCCATGAGGCAATTTCTCATGAGGAACACGATGAGCACGACAGTGAGGAAATCATCGAAGTCCTCCGCCGCGGCTACATGATCGGCGATCAGGTTCTCCGCCCGGCTTTGGTGCGCGTGGCCAAGTAATCGCTTCGTTTGCCTTCTCACACTTTTGGAGAGAAACGTCTTATGGGCAAAATCCTCGGTATCGACCTTGGCACGACCAACTCGGTGGCGGCTGTGATGATGGGCGGCGAGCCCACCATTATCCCTTCGGCGGAAGGTGAGCGCCTCACCCCGTCGGTCGTGGCGGTGAAAAACGGTGAGCGCCTGGTGGGGCGCGTGGCGCGCAATCAGGCCATTGTCAACGCCGAGAACACCATTTTCTCGGTAAAGCGCTTCATGGGACGCAAATACGATGCGCCGGAAGTGCAACAAGCCCGCCAGCGTGTCCCTTACAAGGTCACCGCTGCGCCCAACGGCGACGTGCGGGTAATGATGGGCGGCAAGGAATACGCTCCCCCGGAGATCTCGGCCATGATTTTGCAAAAAATCAAGGCCGATGCCGAAGCCTATCTTGGCGAACCGGTGACCCAGGCCGTGATTACCGTGCCGGCTTACTTCAACGATGCCCAACGCAACGCCACCAAAGACGCAGGGCGCATCGCCGGCCTGGAGGTGCTGCGCATCATCAACGAGCCTACCGCTTCCGCGCTGGCTTATGGCCTTGACCGTAAACGGAACGAAATCATCGCCGTATATGACCTGGGGGGCGGCACGTTCGACATTTCCATCCTGGAAGTTGGCGAGGGTGTTTTCCAGGTGCTCGCGACTCGCGGCGATACCTTCCTCGGCGGTGACGATTTCGATCAGGCCATCATGGAGTACCTCTTGCAAGAATTTCTGGAGGCCGAAGGCATCGATTTGCGCCAGGACCGCAACGCCTTACAGCGCTTGAAGGATGCCGCCGAGAAGGCGAAGAAAGAACTCTCCAGCATGGTGCAGACCGATATCAACCTGCCCTACCTCACCATCACCGCCGAGGGCCCCAAGCATTTGGCGACCACGCTCACCCGCGCCCGCTTGGAGCAGCTCACAGCCCACTTGATTGAGCGTACGCTGGAACCCATGCGCGAAGCCTTGAAAGATGCCGGGCTGACCGCTGACCGCATCGACGAGGTGGTGCTGGTAGGTGGGATGACCCGCATGCCTGCGGTTCAAGAGGCGGTGGCCAAATTCTTCGGCAAGGAGCCGCACAAAGGCGTCAATCCGGACGAAGTGGTTGCCCTGGGCGCGGCCATCCAGGGCGGCGTGCTCGGCGGTGAGGTGACCGATATCCTCTTGCTGGATGTGACGCCGCTTACCCTTTCCATCGAGACGCTGGGTGGTATTGCCACCCCTATCATTCCGCGCAATACCACCATCCCGACCCGCAAAAGCCAGATCTTTTCTACTGCCAGCGACAATCAAACCCAGGTAGAAATCCACGTCCTTCAGGGTGAGCGCCCGTTGGCCAAGGACAACAAGTCGTTGGGAAAATTCATCCTCGACGGTATTCCACCTGCCCCGCGTGGCGTGCCGAAAATCGAGGTCACTTTTGACATCGACGCCAACGGCATCCTCAAGGTCACGGCCAAGGACCAGGCTACCGGGCGTAGCCAGCATATCACCATCACCGCGTCTTCAGGCTTGAGCGAGGAGGAAGTCAAGCGCATGCAGGCGGAGGCGGAAAAATACGCCGAAGAGGACAAGCAACGGCGAGCCCACGCCGAAGCCATCAACGAAGCCGAAAATGTCATTTACGGCGCTGAGCGCACGCTTGGACAAATGGGCGATGGCGCGTCGGCGGAAGCACAACAGGCCGTCCGCGAGGCGATTGCCGCCCTGCGCGCCGCGATGGCCGACGAGGCCACCTCCACCGAAACGCTGCGGCAGCGCACCCAGGCCGTGCGAGATGCCCTCCTCACCCTAACCTCCTAACACCCCCTAACCTCCTAACCCCTAACCCCTAACCCCTAACCCCTTAACCCCTACATCATACCCCTTTCCCTTTGCCTCCCATGCCCCGCGACTACTACGACATCCTCGGCGTTCCCCGCAACGCCACACAAGACGAGATCAAGGCCGCCTTTCGGCGTCTGGCGCGGCAATACCATCCGGACGTCAGCGACGCGCCGGATGCCGAGGAGCGATTCAAGGAAATCAACGAGGCCTATGCCGTGCTTTCCGATCCGCAGAAGCGGGCGGCGTATGACCGTTTTGGTCATGCCGGCGTGGGCGGAGCAGGTGGCGGTTTTGGCGGCGCTGCCGACTTTGGCGTAGGCGATTTCGCCGACCTGTTCGAGGAACTGTTTGGCTTCGGCGGGTTTGCACGCGCCTGGGAGCAGAACCGACGGCGACGCCCGCGCCGTGGCCGTGACATTCAGA
>JALSPT010000052.1 GCA_026985785.1 Anaerolineales bacterium | reverse complement strand
CTAAGGTCGTTTTCACGCATGGCGAAGTAGCACTCGGCCCGCACCTTCCCTTGCCCCGGCCGCCGCGCGTCGGCGCGCAGGCGTTTGTAATCTCTTTCGGTGATTCCACTGCGCTCGGCGAAGGAGGCCGGACGCATCAACCAGTCGGTGATACCGACGAAAGCCCGCTCTACACCCCAGACGATGAGTTGCCCCAGGCCGAAACGCTCCAGCATGGTGACCGGCGAGATGAACAGGTTGATGAAGGTCGAGAGTTTGCCGGTTACTGTGGGGTCGATGAGCACCATTTGCTCGATCAGCATGGGGTATTTCAGCGCCAAGGTCATCCCGATCATCCCCTCATCGAATGCCCGATATGGACGACCGGCCCACTGCCGAGGTGGTGGATGAACTCGGCCAGGAGATCGGCGTATGCTGGGATGGTGGCGCGGTGAGGAAAAGGCGGCGACTTGCCATAGCCTGGGAGATCGACGGCCACGCAGTGGAAGCGTTGGCTTAGCATCCCAACCAATGGCGAAAGGGCATACCATGAACTACACCACCCGTGCACCAGCAGAGCGGTTTGGTATTGTGGGGGACCTTCTTCTATGACATGGATGGCTTGCCCCCAATGACATAGACGCTCATGACGCTGCTCCCCTTTTTTCTTTCAGTGGACAGCAAAAAGAAGCAAAAAGCAAAACGATGGTATGATTTGGGGCGACACAAGATGGCGGTCTCTTGTGTTGGGGAGCGGTTTTCCCCGTACTCCAAGCCTTTAGAGGTCTCCATGTCCCGACTGACCATTGCCTTAGCCCAAATCAATACCCGCCTCGGCGTCCCGGAGGCCAATTTGGAAAAGCATCTTGCCCTGATCGAGGAGGCGCGCCGCGCCGGCGCCGATTTGTTGGTGTTCCCCGAACTGTCTTTGACTGGCTACGTCTTGCAAGACTTGGCGCCCGAAGTGGCCCATCGCCCCACACACGACGATCCGCTCTTTGCGCCCCTCCTTCAGGCCAGCAAAGGGCTTGATGTGATGGTAGGGTTTGTGGAGGAAGGCCCCCGTCACCGGTTTTACATTGCCACGGCCTATCTTTCCGCGGGCGCGGTGGTGCACGTCCATCGCAAAGTTTATCTGCCGACTTATGGCCTCTTTGACGAAGGGCGCTTTTTCGCCTGGGGGGACGAGGTCCGCGCCTTCGACACCCGTTTTGGCCGCGTGGGGATGTTGATTTGCGAAGATTTTTGGCACGCTTCGCCGCCGTACCTGCTGTGGTTGGATGGGGCGGATATTTTGTTGTTCGCTTCGGCCTCGCCCGGGCGCGGCCTGTCCGATGCCCCTCAACTGGAATCGGCGCGCTGGGTCGAGCGCATCAACCGCGCTTACGCCAGCCTGTTCACCGTGTTCGTAGCCCATGCCAACCGCGTCGGTTTCGAGGATGGGCTGCACTTTTGGGGTGGCAGCACGGTTTTCGACCCCAACGGCGAGTTGCTGGCGCAGGCACCCTACGAAGACGAAGCCCTGATTTTGCAAGAACTCGACCTGCGGGAATTGCATCGCGTGCGCGCCCGTTTGCCCCTTCTGCGCGACGAGCGCACCGCTCTGGTGCAGCGCGAACTGGCGCGCATTTTGGCCCAACCCAACCGTCTGCGTTGAATGGGGAGGTGAGCCTGTGGTGATCTTTCGGCGTGTGGTGGCCTATGTTCTGGATTTTGTCCTCGCAAGCATCATAGCAGGTCTGGGGTTGATAGGTCTCGCTTATGTGTTGGGCATCGTGAGCGTGCACCTGGCGCGGGCCGTGTTCGCCCTTTTTGCCATTCCGTTGTACGTTTTTGGGATTGGGGCAGCCCTGGCGCTGCCCACCTCCTTGTGGGGCACCACGCCGGGCAAGTGGCTCATGCGGCTGGAGGTAGTGGGGCCGCGTGGGCTTCGCCTGACCTTCAAAGAGGCCCTGGTGCGCGAAATCATCAAGTTCCTGTTCCTGATGATGCCTTTTGGCCTGTTCATCGCGCTGGCGGTGACCATTGCCAATCGGGGCGTCGGCTGGCACGACCGTGCGGTGGGCGCGATGGTAGCGCCCAAGGTGCGCCGGACGGCCACGCAGAAGCGTTTTTTGAACGCTCAACGGCGGTATCGCCGTTGACTTTGTGAGGCTTCCATGGAAATCGACTTGACCATCAACACCGACCTTGCTCGTCGCATTTTGACCGGCTTCATCCGCAGCGAAATCGAGCGCATTGGTTTGCAGCGCGCCGTGGTGGGGCTTTCCGGCGGCGTGGATTCGGCCCTGTCGTGCTTTCTGGCCGCCGAAGCATTGGGCGCGGAAAACGTCCTTGCTGTGCGGATGCCGTACCGCACCTCATCGCCCGAATCGCTGGAACACGCCCAGATGGTGATCGACGCAACCGGGGTACAGGCTCTCACCGTCGAGATCACCGACCTGGTCGAGCCATACTTTCGGCGCTTCCCCGAAATGGATAAGCGCCGCCGTGGCAACATGATGGCGCGTGCCCGCATGATGGTGCTTTATGACCAGTCGGCAGCCTTTGGCGGATTGGTCGTCGGCACCAGCAACAAAACCGAAATTCTGCTCGGCTATTCCACCCTGTACGGCGATTCGGCTTATGCCATCAACCCCATCGGCGATTTGTACAAAACCCAGGTGTGGCAACTGGCCGAGGCGATGGGCGTGCCAGCGCCCATTGTCCACAAAGCCCCCACTGCCGATCTGTGGGCCGGGCAGACCGATGAGCAGGAACTGGGCTTCACTTATCGCCAGGCCGACCGCCTGCTCTACTTGCTGGTGGATCGCCGCTACACGCCGCAAGAATGCGTCGAAGCCGGTTTCGACGAGGCGCTGGTGCGGGCGGTGGTGCAGCGGATGCGTCGCAATCACTTCAAGCGTCTGATGCCACCGATTGCCAAACTTTCCAACCGCACCATTGGTTACGATTTCCTCTACCTGCGCGATTGGGGAACCTGAAAACGGAGGTGCTTTCCATGTCCGAACATGATTTTGCCACCGAAACCCTCGCCGGTTGGCAGGGTCAAACGTTCCCCTTGCGCTGGCGCATTCCGCCTAAGCCCGGCGCATGGGCGGCGCTGATCCTGCCGGGGATGCGCTACACCCCCGACAAGCCGTTGCTGCACTACACCGCGTTGGCGCTGGCCGCGCGCGGCATCCCCGTGGCCGCGGCGTGGGTGGATTACGGCACCGAGGCCTTCCAGCAGGCCGAGCCGCAAACCCGCCTGCAATGGCTGCTGGCCGATGCCCAGGCCGCGCTCCAGGCCGTGCGGCGGCGCGCCGGGGTGAAGCGCGTGGTGCTGGTGGGCAAATCCATCGGCACGCTCACCATGGGCGCGCTGTGGGGCATGGGCTCGCTGGCCGACCTGGGGGCTTCCCTGTGGTTCACGCCGCTTTTGGCCTTCCCCGCGGTGCAAAAAGCCGCCCGCTATGTGGATTCGCCCGCGCTGTTCGTCGCCAGCCGCGGCGACCCCGCCTTCGACGCCGACGCCTGGCAGGCGGTGGAAGCCAACCCAAACGCCCGCGCCCTCTTGCTGCCCCGCGGCGACCACAGCCTGGAAAACCCCGCCGACCTCGCCGACACCCTCACCCTGCACCAGCAGGTGATGCAAACCGTGGCAGATTTCCTCGCCGCCCTGCCCGACTAAACGACTACCCCGACTACGCGACTAAACGACTACGCGACTTCCCCGACTTCCCTATGAAAACCCTCAAAGTCATCGGCGCGCGTGTCCACAACCTGAAAAACCTCACCGTGGAGATGCCGCGCGAAAAACTGGTCGTCATCACCGGCCTTTCCGGCTCCGGCAAGTCCTCCCTGGCCTTCGACACCATCTTTGCCGAAGGCCAGCGCCGCTACGTCGAATCGCTTTCGGCCTACGCCCGCCAGTTCCTCGGGCGGCTCGACAAACCCGACGTCGACGCCATCGAAGGGCTTTCCCCCGCCATTTCCATCGACCAGAAGGGCGCATCGCACAACCCCCGCTCCACCGTGGGCACGGTCACCGAAATCTACGACTACCTGCGGCTGCTGTTTGCCCGCGCCGGCGTGCCGCATTGCCCCATCTGCGGGCGGGA
>JALSPT010000051.1 GCA_026985785.1 Anaerolineales bacterium | reverse complement strand
GCATATTCATCAGCCAGGTGTTGCGTTCGCCGAGTTTCTCGTGGTTGCGGTGCAGGTAGCCCATCACCGGTTCCAGGTCGACCACGGTTTCGCCGTCCAGCGTCACTACCATGCGGAATACGCCGTGGGTGGAGGGGTGTTGCGGTCCCAGGTTGACCACGATTTGCTCGGTGGGGAGGTCGTCGCTGGCTTTTTCCACCCGCCCCAGCCCTTCGTAGATCAGGGCGTTGGAGTTGTCTGGGATCCATTTGGCGGGGTCGAAGCCCGCAGGGTAGTCGACGTTTTTGCCGAAGGGGTTGCGGTCTTCGGCGCGGAAGAATTTGCCTTCGGGAAAGCGACTCTTGTAGGGGCGGTGGTCGGCTTCATAGTACGGCTCGTGCCAGTCCTTGCGCAGCGGGTGACCGTGAAAGCCTTCCCACAGCAGGATGCGTTTCAGGTTGGGATGGCCTTCGAATTTGATGCCCAGCAGGTCCCACGCTTCGCGTTCCTGAAAGTCGGCACCGGGATAGATGGAGACCAGGGATGGGACGACTGGGTTTTCACGCGGCACCTGCACTTTGAAAACCAATGCCGGCCCGCCGGTGGTCTTGTAAGCATGGTAGACCACTTCCATTTGACCCTGGGGGAGATAGTCCACGCCGGTGACCGAGGAGAGGTAGTCGTAGCCCAGGTCGTCGCGCAGGGTCTGGGCGAAATCCCGCAGGGCTTTGGCCGCGACGATGTAGCCTTCGTAGCCTTTGCGCTCGTCTTTTTTCACCGCTTCGGCGAAGCGGGAGAGCAGCAATTCTTCTTCGTTTTGGTAGGTTACCGTTTGCTCGCTCATGGAAGCACTCCGTTTAGGCGTCGGCTTCGGCAGCAGCGGCAGCCGCTTGCTCGGCCTTTTGGCGGGTGTATTCGCGAATCTGGTCGTATTCGCGCGGGTCCATGATGTCGGGCCCCAGCACCGGCACCGGAATCATCTCGGCCTTCCGCCCGTACACCTCTTTGATGGTTTGCTTGTCCACTTTTTGCTGCAGTTTCATCAGGCCGTAGATCAGGGCCTGCGGCGTGGGCGGGCAGCCGGGGATGTAGACATCGACTGGCAGGTATTTGTCGATGCCGGAGACGACGTTGTAGCCCTCTTTGAAAGGCCCGCCGCCGGAGGCGCAGGCGCCCATCGCCACGACGTATTTCGGCTCGGCCATCTGGTTGTAGAGGCGCACGATTTGGGGAACCATTTTCTTGGTCACCGTGCCGGCAACGATCATGACGTCGGATTGGCGGGGGCTGGGGCGCATGACTTCCATGCCGAAGCGGGCAAAGTCGAAGCGGGCGGCTGCGGTGCAGATCATTTCGATGGCGCAGCACGCCAGGCCGAACATCATCGGCCAGAGGGAATTGCGCCGCCCCCAGTTGTAGATCCGGTCCAGCGTGGTGATGGTGACCGTGCCCTGAAGGTCTTCAGGGATATCGTACTGGGGAGAGTTCAAACTCTCGTCCTGGGGTTTGGTGCTCATAGGCCTTCTCCTTGGTGTAGGATGGGACGAGCCCGTTCACGCATTTAGCCCTGCGGGTGCAGGGTGATTTCCAGCCATTCGCGGTAGATGGCCAACAGCACTTCATCGTTGGCCAATGCGGGGTCGTCGTCGAAATCGGGCAGGGCAACGACCCAGCGGTAGATTTGCCCCAGCGAAACATCCTCCAGCGCGATGCTGGGGTGTTGCTGGTGAAGGCGCTCGGCCAGAGCAAACGTCGCTTCCCATGTCAGGGGCTCGATGGCGCTCATGGGCTTCTTCTCCGGCTGCAGTGGCCGTGCGTGGCCATTATACTCCCATCGCGGGGCGATTTACGCGAAAATCTGTTTTCTTTATTTGTCGCGGCTTTGTCAATTGCGCGGTGAATTTTTGCAAAAATAGGCGGTTATTCCACCGTCACCGATTTGGCCAAGTTGCGCGGTTGATCGACGTCCAGCCCGCGCAGGGCGGCGATGTGGTAGGCCAGCAGTTGCAAGGGCACCACGGTGACCACCGGGCTGAGCAGCCACGGTGTAGGCGGCACCCACAGCACCGCATCGGCTACCGGTGGGATGAGCGTGTCGCCGTCGGTGGCGACGGCGATCACCGGCGCGTTGCGGGCTTTGGCCTGCTCGATCTGGCTGACCATTTTGTCGTACCACGGGTCGCGCGGGGCCAGGGCGATGACCGGGGTTTCTTCGTCGAGCAGGGCAATGGGGCCGTGTTTCATTTCGCCCGCCGGGTAGCCCTCGGCGTGGATGTAGGAGATTTCCTTGAGTTTGAGCGCCCCTTCGTAGGCGGTGGGCATGTTGATGCCGCGCCCAATGTACAGACAACTGCGGATGTCTTTCAGATGCCGGGCGACGACAATGATCTCTTCCTCGCGCGCCAGCACTTGCCCGACGAGGTCGGGCACCAGGCGCAGGTCGGCGACCAGGCGGCGGCGTTCCGCGGCGGGTAGCACGCCGCGCAGGTCGGCCAGGAGCACGGCCAACATGTAAAGATCGACCAGCGGGGCGGTGTAAGCCTTGGTGGAGGCCACGCCAATCTCCGGCCCCACCTGCATGGAAATGTAGCCGTCGGCGATGCGCATGGCTTGTGAGCCGATGGCATTGACGATTGACCAGAGGGTGGCCCCTTTGCGGCGGCCTTCTTCCATGGCGGCCAGGGTGTCGGCGGTTTCTCCCGATTGGCTGATGGCGAGCACGACGTCGTCCGGCCCTACGAGCGGGTCGGCGTAGCGGAATTCCGAAGCCACCATCACCTCGACCGGCACGCGAGCGATGCGTTCGAGGAGGGTTTTGCCCACCAACCCGGCGTGATAGGCCGTGCCGCAGGCGGTGATGAAAATTTTGCGGATGCGGCGCGCCTGGGCGGCGTCGAGGCGCAGGGTGTCGAAGTAGATGCGCCCGGCCTCGAAATCCACCCGCCCCGCTATGGTGTCGGTCAGGCCGCGCACCTGTTCGTGGATTTCCTTGTGCATGAAGTGGCGATAGGCACCTTTTTCGGCGGCCACCGGGTCCCAGGGGACGATGGTCGGTTGCACAGGTACGGCGTCGCCTTCCAGGGTGGTAATGCGGACGGCGTCGCGCTGGACGATGGCCATTTGACGAGGTTCCAGGAAGGCTACCCGGCGGGTGTGTTCCAGGATGGCGGGGAGGTCGGAGGCGACCAGCATTTCGCCTTCGCCAAAACCGATGGCGATGCCGCCGGCGTTGCCCAAGCGGGCGGCGATGATTTTGTCGGGTTCCAGGGCCGAGATGACGACCACCGCGTTGGAGCCTTCGAGCAGTTGTAGCGTTTGGCGGACGGCTTCCACCAACCCGGCTTCGCGACTGAGGAAGCGCTCGATGAGATGGGCGATGACTTCGCTGTCGGTGTCGGAGCGGAAGGCCGCGCCTTCGGCCAGCAGTTCTTCCTTCAGGGTGAGGAAATTCTCTACGATGCCGTTGTGTGCGACCACAACCCGACCGGTTTCGCTGAGGTGGGGGTGGGCATTGCGGCGGGAAGGTTCGCCGTGGGTGGCCCAGCGGGTGTGGCCGATGCCGAGGTTGCCGCTGAGGGGGGCTTCGTTCACCAAGGCTTGCAGGCGGTGCAGTTTGCCGACTTCGCGGCGCAGTTGGATGCCGTCGGCGGTGAGCACGGCCAGGCCGGCGGAGTCGTAGCCGCGATATTCCAGGCGTTTCAGGCCGTTGAGGATGATGGGGGTCGCGTCACGCGGCCCGATATAACCCACGATACCACACATGGGGTTGACCTCCGGTTTTATGGGATGAAGGCAAAGTCATAGGAGCCGCGCCGGGCGCGCCGCGGCGCGGAGGTGCCACTGCCTGGCCTTTTGTCCGCCCGGTTGCCCGCGCGGCGTTGTGGCCCGACTTGAGTTTCCCCCTGGCATGCGAAGGGACGGGGCGTGGCCGCCCCGTGAGGGCATCCGCCGATCCTTCGATTTTCCCGCCGCACAGGGCGGCGGTTAGCCTCACCGCGAGGTGAGGAACCCTCTTCCTCGTCACCCACCAGTAGGTGGGCCTGGCGCTTTCCTTCGCTTTATGGGATGTGGATGGTTCACGTTGTTTCCTGGGCAACCTCCTTTCGGTTT
>JALSPT010000050.1 GCA_026985785.1 Anaerolineales bacterium | reverse complement strand
GGGCGCGGCGTCAGCCCTTCGGGGGCGTCGTATTGCTTCACATCCAGAATCTTCACCCGGTCGGTGCGAATCAGGTAGCCAACGTCGATGCCGCGGGCATCATGCCCCTCGATGAGCACGGCCTGGTAGTGCCACGGTTTGAGCACCTCGGTGGCGGCGACATCGTTCAGTACGCGGATGTTCTCCACCTCTTCCAGCCCCACCACCAGCGGGAGGCCCGCGTCGGCGATGGTGTTGGCAACTTTCTGCACGCTGATATGGTATTGCTGCGGGGTGGGCATCGGCGGGTCACTGGGATTGGGTTCCTGGTCGTCGAAGAAGTTCTCGGTGTTCCACGTCATCACGCTGAGGACGTCGTCGGGCGTCTTGGGCAGCGGTTGCAGTTTGTGCGGCTCGGCTTCCACCGTGGGTGCCTGCAACGGTTCGATTTTGTACGCGCCGTAAGTGTAGGCCAGCGGCCCTTCGGGGATGGTCAGGCGGTCGCCCGTGGCGGCGCGGTAGGGCATCCCTTTGGCAGTGTAAAACACGCCGGTAGAGCCGTCGTCCACGAACATCAGGAAGCCATCCTCGGCCCCGCGCGGCAGGTGTTTGCCGTCGGGCAGGGCCTGCACATCGGCGGGCGGAATCACCGGCGTTTCGCCGTAGCGGTTGGTGGGGCCGACGGCGACCACTTCCTGCGGCGCTTCCACCAACATGCCTTCCAGATGCTCGTAATAGGCTTTGGCCTGCTGCGGGTCGGTGGGCGGGTTCAGCACCACCGGTTGCGGTTCCGGCGCTTCGCCTTCCACGGTGAAACTTTTGGCGTTGGCCAGTTCGATCACGGTCTGCTGCCAGGCTTCCCGCACCGTGCCGGTGACCCGCACTTTGTGGCCGTAAAGCCGCTGCACGAAACCGGGCTTCTTCAGCCCCACGGCCTGCCAGAGTTCCTTGGGGATGCTGACGAACAGCCCTTCCGAGGTGTCGGGGTCGTCGTCGGGCTTCAGGTCCTGGATGAAGAAGCCGCCCAGGCCGGGGAACACGCCGGTCACCACGCCTTCGGTGGTCAGTTTTTCGCCGCGGTAGGGCGATTTGAAGCCGTCGCCCTGAATTGCCCAGATGGGCACGGTGTCACCGAGGAAGACGAAGCGCGCCGGGCCGGTGGCGGGCTGCTGCCACTGGTCGGCGGTGGCCTGATAGCCGGTCAGGGCGAGGTGCCCCTGCGTGGCCGTGGCCGTGAGGGTGGCTTCCACGCTGATTTTCTGCCCGGCCTGCAATGCAGGTACGCGCCACACCACCGCGCCGCCCTGCAGGCTGCCTTCGTGGTCGGCCTGCCGGAAAGCCGCGCCCGCGGGCAGCGGCAGCCGAATTTGGAGGTTGTCGAGCGTCTGCGCGGTGTGGTTGCTGGCCGTCAGCGTCACGGTGAACGCCTTGCCGGGCTGGACGTACAGCGGCGCACGCACCGCCAGCGCCAGCACCGGCGGGTATTGCGGCACCAGGTCGCTCTGGCGGCGGGGGTAAAGTTGGATGCTGCCGTCCCGCTCTTCCAGAATGCCGGTCAGTTGGGCTTCCTGGCCGACTTCCAGCACTTCCAGCGGGTTGGCCTGGGTGTTCTTGTCGATGTAAACGCCCAGGTTGTGGCCGCTTTCGTCGGAAAGGGTGAGGGTGTAACTGTAGGAATGCTCGGAAAGCGCGGTCACGGTGCCCCGGACGGTCACCAGGCGGCCTTCCAGGTTGGGGGAAAGCGCCTCTTCCAGCGAAACCGGCTGGGGCTGCGGTTCGTGGGTGCCCGCTGCGGTGAGGATTTTGATGTCGGCGGGGATTTGCTTGGGCTGGATCTGCACCGCGCCGCGATAGACGGCCATCACGCCGCGCACCTGCACCTTCGCGCCGATGGGCACATCCACCTGTCCGGCGCCGCCGAAGACCTGGATCTGGATGCCGCCGGTGTTGTCCTGGACGTAGAATTTGACGTTGCCGCCGCCGGCGTAGAAGCCGCCGGTGTACATGGTGGCGATGCCTTCGACCATCACCTCGGTGCCGGGCGGCAGGGTGCGCGCCACGCCAATGGGGATGGCCCCGCCGCCAATGGCGACGGGCTGCGGCGCGCCGAAGGCGTAGCGACCGTGGGCTTCGGCGTAGTAGCCGCTCGCGCGGGCGGTCAGGTAAGTCCACGGTGCCTGGAAGGTGAGCGGCAGGCTGGCCTGTTTGCCGGGTTCCAAAGTGGGGATTTGCCACACCAGCAGGCCGCCTTGCAGGTTGGCCGCCGCGTGGTCGGCCACTTTCAGCCCCGCGGGGATGGGGAAGCGCACGGTCACGCCTTCCAGCGGCTGGCTGCCGGTGTTGGTGAGCACTAAGGGCGCGGGGAAGGCCTCGCCGGGCTTGACCTGGGCGGGGGCTTTCCAGGTGAGGGCGGCGGGCAGGGCATAGGCGGCGGCTAAGGGGCTGCCGCTGTTGGCGGGCTGTGGCTGGCCGACGATGAAGTCGGCGGCGTTGTCGTCGGTGTCCTGCCCGTTGCCCGCGTCACCGCCCGGCTTGCGGATGAGCGCCTGGCCGTTGTGGAAGCCGGGGGCGGGCTGGCCTTCGGCGAAGGTGTGCGGGCCGTTGCTGCCCCACGCCACGCTGTCCACCGGCTTGCCGTCGGTGGTGCGCAGTTGCAGGCCGCCGCGCGGCGGCACGATGGGCGTGTCGAAAGCCGCGTCGGCGGTCAGGCCGACGTCTTCCCCGGTGTGCGCCAGCAGGTAATGCCCGCCGGGCGGCACCAAGGCGTGGGTCTTCCAACGGTAGAGCAACTGGGGCTTGCTGCTGTCGTTCAGCCGATACCACAGCGACCAGCCCTGCAGGTCGGCAATGTCGCCGGTGGGGTTGTAGAGCACGATGAAGTCGTGGTTGTTGTCGCCATCCACCCCCGCCATGACCTCGGCGATGACGAGGTGGTTCGCCGCGGCGATGGACGGGGTGGCGGTAGCGGGCGCGGTTGAGGGGGCGGCTGTGGGGGCTGGGGTGTTGGGGCCGCAGGCGGCCAGCGCGCCCGCCAGGAGGACGAGAACGAGAACCGTTGCAACACGCAGGGTGCGGAAAGCACGGTGCGCAGGGTGCAGAATGCAAGTGGCAGGTTGTAAGAGACAGCGCATGATGGTCTCTCTCCGAGAAAAGGAAATGGGCGAAACGTGTTGCAGGGGAATTATAAACCCGATGGTGGGGGGAGGTAAGTCGTTACGTCGTTGGGTCGTGGCGTCGTTACTTCGTAGCGTGGTTGCGTCGCCTAAAACCACCGATGTTCACCGATGTTTTTGGGAGTGCGGCGACTTGTCGCCGCTTTGGAAAGCGGCACCGGGGTGCCGCACGCCAAAGATGACGCCGACTTTCACCGATGTTTTTCGGTGTCCCTCGGTGTCAATCGGTGGATTGTTCTGCGGTGGGTTGCCAAGGGGGGCGCAGGAGTGCAAAGGCGTAGTGCAAGGTTTACCTTGCACGGCGTATCAAAGCGGCGATAAGCCGCTGCACTCTAAAAAATCTGCGCCATCTGCGAAATCTGTGGTTTACGTGCCGCTTTCGTCGGGGCAAGGTGTCGCCTTCTTGCCCCTACACTTTCCCCCAGCAGACACATTGAGCCGCCGAAGTGCTTGACGGTGAAAAGAGACGGCTGTACAATGCAATTGTCGGAGTGTGGAATGGTATGGAGCGTTCTGGCCCAGGAGGTTGTGATGTACACCAAGGTACAACTCGTGCTTACCGAAGACCTGCACCAGCGCTTGCGGCAGGCGGCGCTCAGGCGCGGCGTGAGCATGTCCCAGTTTGCCCGTGAGGCATTGGTGCGCGCCCTGGAAGAAGAAGCGGAAGCGCGGCGGGCACGGCGGCGGCAGGTGCTGGAGGAACTGGCTGCCGTTCGACATGCTTTGGAAGAGGCTGGGGTGAAGCCCATGAGCGGAGATGAGATTGCCGAGATGATTCGCCAAATGCGAGAGGAGCGCCTGGATGAACTTACCCGTAACGCCCTCGGTCATTGACGCCAACGTGGCCATTTGGGCGGCCATTCCCCTCGCCTCGCCGAGTGCTGCCCGGATGGCGAGGCACTTGCTGGAGCAATTGGATGCCATCATCGTGCCTGCGTTGTGGGTGTACGAGGTCACCAGCAC
>JALSPT010000049.1 GCA_026985785.1 Anaerolineales bacterium | reverse complement strand
GTCGGCGGAGCGGAGGTCAAAGGTTGACCTGCCGCGCCCGCCTCACAGCCGGGAAACCTGCGGAATCACCCGTTTACGGCTGTGGTCGGCCACTTCTTTGACCTCCAGCAGCACCCCCGGCGGAATCGGCACCTCGATCTCCTCATCCACAAAGGGGACGCCCTTGGCGCGCACCACGCGCAGGTAGAGCCGGAAGGGTTCCTTTTCGCTGCGGGTCATCATCAGGTTGTCGGCAATGGCTTCCAGTTCGGCGATTTCTTCCCGCTTGGCGGTGGTGCTGGCGGAGAAAAGGTACGTGCGCCCGGCTTTTTCGGTGGTCATGGTGGCTTTGATCTTGTCCAGGATGGCGCGCCCATAGGTGGGGGAAAAGAGCAACAGGTTGATGGCCGAGCCGAAAACCAATACGCCCGGCCCTTCCCCGGGCACCATCTCGGTGGCGCGTGCCAGCGCGGCATCCCACACCGCCGGCTTGACCACGTTGGCGCGGAAGCGCCGTCCTTCAGGCGCTTCCATGCCGTCGATGATGGCGTCGAGGGCGATGAAGGCGATGTGGTCCTCGTAATCGTGCAGATCCAACCCCGCGACGTGCTTCATGCTGGCGTAAACGAAGTCCGGGCTGGGGTATTGGAGGGACATGAAGATGACGCTGCCGCCCCGCCGCAACCACGACGCGGCGATGGTGTCGCCAATGAGCGGCTTGCCGGAGCCGCCGGGCCCACTGATCAGCGTGCTGGTGCCGATGAGCAGCCCCTGGGGCAGCAACCGGTTGAACCACGGTTGGTCGGTGGTGATGGTTTCCATGATGGCACCTCCGGAAAAGGCACCTGGTAAGGGGGTAAAGGCCGGCTACATCTGCGGCGTGCCGGGTTCACCGCCTGCCCGCCATTTTTTGTGTTCGATTTCCACGAAACGGGCGCGCTCTTCTTCCGTCATCTGGTCGATGGTGACGCGGAATTTTTCCACGCCCAATTTGTGGGCGGCGCGAGCCACCGCGTTGATCAGGTAATCGCGAATGGTTTGGGGAATGCCGAAGAACGGCACCACCAGCGTAAAGGCGAACGCGTTTTCTTCGGGATCGTAGGAAAAATCGCGCAACATGCCCAGTTCCATCAGGGTGGCGGCGATTTCGGGGTGTTCTACCTTGCTGACCGCTTCGGTGATGGCTTCCAGGGTGATCTGTTCGCTCATGGGTTGACTCCTCGTGAGGGGGAATGAAAGAGAAAAAAGCCCGCTTTCGCGCAGGCTTTATCTTACCGCTGCTTTGGGGCAAAATCAAGATTATTTTGATATTTTTCGTGTCTATTCCAGCGCGGTTTCGTCCACCCGGCGGATGCGTGCCCCCAGGGCGCGCAGTTTTTCGTCCACGCGCGCATAGCCGCGATCGATCTGGCCGATGTTGCGGATGACCGAGCGCCCGTTGGCAGCCAGCGCGGCCAGCACCAGGGCCATGCCGGCGCGGATGTCGGGGCTTTCCAGGGATTCGCCGACCAGATGCGCCGGGCCGTTGACGATCACCCGATGGGGGTCGCACAGCACGATTTGCGCCCCCATGCTCACCAGTTTGTCGGTGAAGAACATCCGGCTGGGGTACATCCAATCGTGGAACAACACACTGCCGCTGGCCTGGGTGGCGACCACGATGGCGATGCTCATCAGGTCGGTAGGGAAGCCCGGCCAGGGGAGGACGGTGATTTGCGGGATGGCGTTGCCCAAATCAGGATGGATTTCCAGAGGCTGCTCGGCGGGCACGATGATGTCCTCGCCTTCGGTTTCCCAATCGACGCCGAGGCGGTTGAACACTAAGCGCACCATCCGTAGGTAGTGGGGCGCGGCGTGGTGGATGCGGATGCTGCCGCCGGTCACGGCGGCGGCACCGATGAAACTGACCACCTCCAGGTAATCGGGGCCAATGGTGAATTCGGCACCGTGTAGGCGGGGTACGCCCTGGATATGGAGGATGTTGCTGCCGATGCCCTCGATGTGGGCGCCCATGGCGGTGAGCAGGTGGCAGAGTTCCTGGACATGGGGCTCGGAGGCGGCGTTGCGGATGACGGTTTCGCCCTTCGCGAGCACGGCGGCCATCACCGCGTTTTCGGTAGCGGTCACCGAGGCTTCGTCGAGCAAGATTTCCGCCCCGTGCAGCGGCCGCGAGCGCCGGAAGACGAACTGCCGCCCGTGGTGGTCGTAGTCGGCTTGTGCGCCTAAGGCGCGCAGAGCCAGGGTGTGGGTATCGACCCGGCGGCGGCCAATGACGTCGCCGCCGGGGGGCGGGAGGACGATTTCGCCTGCCCTTGCCACCATCGGCCCGGCCAGCAGGATCGAGGCCCGAATGCTGCGGCAGGCCTTCGCGTCCAGGTCGGCAGGGCGGATGTTTTGGGCGTGGATGCGCCAGGTGTTTTCCCCTCGCGGCGTGACCTCCGCACCCAGGCTTTCCAGCAGCGCCAGCATCGTGTGCACATCGCGAATGGCGGGCACGTTGTGGAGTACAACCGGTTCGTCGGTGAGTAAGGTGGCGGCCAGCAAAGGGAGTGCGGCGTTTTTGTTGCCGCCGGGCGTCACTTCCCCCTGCAGCGGGATGCCGCCTTCAATGATGAAGGCTTCGGCGCTCATGGGCGTTCCTCGTTCTGTGGGGTGGCCTGATAGGCTGTTTTGGAAAGCAGGGTGACCGCTGTGCCTTCTGGCAGCCCCAGGATCTCGGCGGCGCTGGCGCGGTTACTCACCAGTTCGATCATCCCGCTGCTGCCGACCAGAGCGGCCACCTTGCCCGGAGGTACATCGGCAAAGGTGCGCACGATAGGCAGCGTACGCCCATCGGGTAACCGCACGCCCCCCGGGGCGAAGGCTCTCGGCTCACCGCGGCGCAGCCAGGGCGTGAGTACCCACTCTTTCCCATCGTGATGAAAAACGCCCAGCGAGGTAAGCACATTGCCGAAGTGATCGGCGTGGAGCGTTTCACCTTCCAGGGTTTCCTTTTTGGCCTCCAGGGCGGGCAGGGGAATCTGCCGGAGGGATGGCACCATGGGCCCAAAAGCGCGCCCCGGTACGCCGTGGGCGGCATAAGCCGCGGCGGGGGCAAAGATATCGCGCCCGTGAAAGGTCGCACTGGGGAGGGGAAGGTGGAAAGCAGGGTTGGCCAGTGCCCAGACTCGCATTGATTCGGCATGCTCTTGCCAGACATAGGTCAGTAAGCCGTTGTCCGGTGCGATGAAGCGGTAGCCGCCGCCTTCAGCAATCACCGGTAAGCGAGGCGAACCGACGCCGGGGTCGACCACGGCAAGGAAGATGGTGCCTGGCGGGAAATGGCGGTAACTCTGCCACAACACGAACGCCGCCCGGCGGATGTCGCCGGGGGGAATGGCGTGGCTAATATCTACCAAGGCGACCCTGGCCCGTTGAACGATGACGCCTTTCATGATGCCCACATAAGGGTCGTCGACGCCGAAATCGGTTAGCAGAGCAATGAGAACGCTCATCCCTCTCCTTTTTGTGCGAAAAAGCAAAAACGCCTTGACAAAACAGAAAGTATGCGCTAAAATCTTTTTAGAAAAACAGAACAGTGTTTTCTTTTTTGTGAAGCCGCAAGAATATCCTTTCCGTTCAATTGTACCATGCTGTGAAAAGGAGAAATCTCATGAGTATGCAAGAAGAACGCCTCCGCATTTTGCAAATGATCGCCGATGGTAACATCACCGCGCAAGAGGGTGCCGAACTTTTGGATGCTCTGGGGCAAGGTAAGGCTACCGATCAGCCCGTTTCCCAAGAAGGCGGCAAGCCTCGCTGGTTGCGGGTGCAGGTGTGGGAGAAGGGAAAAGCGGCGGTCAACATCCGGGTGCCGTGGGGGCTGGTTGCCGTGGGGCTGAAGATTGCCCACCGTTTCGTGCCTGATCAGATGGGCGATGTCCAGGCAGCCCTTGAGGAAGCCCTGGTCGAGGGGAAACTGGGAAAGATCGCCGAGGTAGAGGACGCGGAAGACAACGAGCGCGTGGTCATCTCGGTGGAGTGAGCAGGTTGATGATGGCGTTCGGGCGAGGTTGGCGGGCAAGCCTTGCCCGAACGCCTTTTGCCGTTGGGGGTCAGTCGGCGGTGGGGGCGCATCCCTTGGCACGCAGGCGATAGA
>JALSPT010000048.1 GCA_026985785.1 Anaerolineales bacterium | reverse complement strand
GCGAGGTCGGCGCGCAAGTGCTCTTCCGCCCGCTGCCGCTGGGCTTCACCGTGGCGTACCTCCCCAAAGGGCCGGTGGGACCGCGGGCGGCCTGGCCTGCCCTGTGGCCGGAAGTGGACGCCCTCTGCCGCCGGGAACGCGCCGTGTTCCTCAAGGTGGAACCGGATGTGTGGGAAGGCGAACCGGGCGCGACGCCGCCGCCCCGCTTTCGCCCCAGCCCCCATGCCATCCAGCCGCGGCGCACGCTGGTGGTTTCGTTGGCAGGCAGCGAGGACGAAATCCTCGCCCGCATGAAGCAAAAGACCCGCTACAACATCCGCCTGGCCGCCCGCAAGGGCGTGACCGTGCGCCCGTGGGACGACGTGGAGGGCTTTCACCGCCTGATGCAGGAGACCGGCGCGCGGGACGGCTTCGGCGTCCACAGCCTGGCTTACTATCGGCGGGCTTACGACCTGTTCCACCCCCGCGGCGAGGCCGAGTTGCTGGTGGCCGAATACCAGGGCGAACCGCTGGCCGCGCTGATGGTGTTTGCCCGCGGGCGGCGAGCGTGGTATTTCTACGGCGCTTCCACCGGCAAACACCGCAACAAGATGCCCACCTACCTACTGCAATGGGAAGCCATGCGCTGGGCCAAGGCTCGCGGCTGCACCGAATACGACCTGTGGGGCGTGCCCGACGCCGATGGGGACACGCTGGAAGCCCAATTCACCAGGCGCCGCGACGGGCTATGGGGCGTGTACCGCTTCAAGCGCGGTTTCGGCGGCGTGCTGCGGCGCGCGCCGGTGTGGGATCGGGTGTACCGCCCATGGCTTTACCGCGCCTACCTGGCCTACCTCCACCGCAAGGGCCTTGCTTTTACCCAGAAGTCAAAGGCAACGACGTGAAGTGTAAGAAACGAGCAAACAAGCCCTGAGATGGCTCCCCCTTGCTCCCTTGCAGAGCGGCAACGCTCCCCTCTCCCGCTGGGAGAGGGGCCGGGGGTGAGGGCAAATACGCCAAAGGTGCTGATAACGCCCTCACCTCCCCCATCCCCCTCCTCTCCCAAAGGGCGAGGAGGGGGCGCTGGTGCCGAGTGCGAACGAAGTGCTTGTGCCCGCAGAGCCTCGGATGGCCAACGACCACCGTTGCCGAAATGTGGGTAAAACTTAGCGCAAGGGAACGACCTCGCTCCAGGCGATGGGCGGAGGAACCACCAAGGGATGACTGCCGAGAGGAAAAGCCATGACCGACCCCGTGCGTGAATGGCGCTTTGCCCGCTACTGCATCCACTGCGGCAGCCCGATGGCGCGCCGCTACCTGCCCCACGAAGAGCGCGAACGGGCTGTCTGCCCGCGTTGCGGCTGGGTGTATTACCCCCAACTCAAGATCGCCGCGGGCGTGCTCATCGAGCAAAATGGCCGCCTGTTGCTGGCCAGGCGCGCCCACGAACCGTGCCGCGGGGCGTGGAACCTGCCGGCGGGCTTCGTGGAAGCCGACGAGCCGCCTGAAGCAGCCGCCGCCCGGGAAGCCCAGGAGGAAACCGGCCTCGAAGTGCGCATCGTCGGCCTGCTGGATGCCCGTTTTTACGACGACGACCCGCGCGGCAACGGCCTGTTGCTGCTGTACCGCGCCGAAATCATCGGCGGCGCGCTGCACCCCACCACCGAGGCCGACGCCCTCCGTTTCTTCGCTCCTCACGAAATCCCTACCCTCCTCGCCCACGGCGCTCACGACCAGGTCATCCGCGCCTGGGCTGCCGGCGCTTACCGCGCCTGACCCCGCACTTTCATGCAAACCACCGATCTCGCCCACTGGAACGACCTCATCGCGTCCCTTCCCGGCGCGCACATCCTGCAGACGCGGGAATGGGCGCAAATCAAGGCGCGCTTTGGCTGGCAGCCCGAACCCTTCGTGTGGGAAGAAGACGGGCAGCCGATGGCCGCCGCGCTGCTCCTGCGCCGCCGCCTGCTGCCCGGCCTGCCGTGGAGCGTGCTCTACGCCCCCAAAGGGCCGCTGCTGGATTGGAAAAACGCCGCCCTGCGGCAGCGTGTCCTTGACGATTTGGAGGGCTATGCGAAGCGCACCCACGCCGTATTGCTCAAAATCGATCCCGACGTGCGCCTGGGCAGCGGCATCCCCGGCAGCGAGGAAGCCACGGAAGACCCTCTCGGCGCGCAGGTCAGCCGCGTACTACGCGCCCGCGGCTGGCGCTTCTCTCCCGAGCAGGTGCAGTTCCGCAACACGGTGTGGCTGGACCTCACCCGCCCGGAGGACGAGATCCTGGCCGCGATGAAGCAGAAAACGCGCTACAACATTCGCCTGGCCGCCCGCAAGGGCGTGACCGTGCGCGCGGCCACCGAGGACGACCTGGATCTGCTCTACCGCATGTACGCCGAAACCGCGGCGCGAGACGGGTTTGTCATCCGCACGCGGGCGTATTACCTCACCGCGTGGCGCACCATGCTGAAGGCGGGGCTGGCCGAGCCGCTCATCGCCGAAGTCGCAGGCGAGCCGGTGGCTGCAGTGGTCATCTTCCGCTTTGCCGGACGGGCGTATTACTTCTACGGCATGTCCACCGGCAAGCACCGCAACAAAATGCCCACCCACCTGCTACAATGGGAGGCCATCCGCCGGGCCAAGGCGGCGGGATGCACGGTGTACGACTTTTGGGGCGCGCCGGAAACCTTCGACGAAAGCGACCCGATGTGGGGGGTATATCGCTTCAAAGCCGGTTTCCGGGGGCAGGTGATACGCACCTTGGGCGCGTGGGATTACCCCGCCCGGCAGGCGCTCTACGCGCTGTTCGCGCGCGGCGTGCCCGCTGCACTAGCCGCTTGGCGACACATTCGCATGGCCGGGCTGCGGCGGGGGAATGCTCAGGCGCGCTAAAGCGGCCTATTTTATGTCAATAATTTTTGACACCCGCCGGGCTTTGTGCTATCCTTGCCCCGAAACACGGCTGACACATTCTCGTTGGAGGGGTTATGTTCCAACACGAACGCGTTGCAGACGGCGTCTATTTCTTCCAAAGCGAAAACTACGCCCAGGTTACGGCGGGCTTGGTCGTCGGGCCCAAATGGGCAGTGCTCATCGACACCCTTGCCCTGCCCGCCGAAAGCCTTGCCCTGCGCGATTTCATCGAAACCCACATCCAATTGCCCGTCCGCTACCTCATCAATACCCACTACCATGCCGACCACAGTTGGGGCAACGTCTTCTTCCCCGGGGCAACCATCATTGCCCACGGCCTCTGCCGCCATCTCATGATCTCCAAAGGACTGCCTGCGCTGGAAGAAGCCCGGAGGACTTCCGCCGCCTACCGCCAGATCAAACTGATCTTCCCCCACTTTGCCATCGCCGAGGGGAGTATGAGCATCAAAGTGGGCAAGAAAACGCTGCACATCCTCCCCATGCCCGGCCACAGCCCCGACGGCATGGGGGTGCTCATCGAGCCCGACCGTATCCTCTTCGCCGGCGACGCCATCATGCCCCTGCCCTACCTGGTGGATGGCAACTACGACACGCTGGTGGAAACCCTGAAACAAGTCAGCAAAATGCGGCTGGAGAACATCATCCCCGGCCATGGTGACATCATCCTGCGCGGCGAAATCAAAGACACCCTCAAATCTGACCTGGACTACCTCGCCTGCATTCGCAAAGAGGTGCGCAAAGCCAGCCGCCGCAAATACCCCGGCGACTATCTGGAGCAGGTGAGCATCGAAAAATGCGGCAAAAGCCACATCCTACTGGGTGGCCTGGCATCCCAACTGCACCGCCGCAACCTCCGGGCGCTCTACCGCCAGATCTACGGCGAGCCTCCCCGTACTTCTCCCAAAGAAGAAGATTCCCTCTTCTAAGTCATGTCCTCGCCCCGCAAGCACTACTTCCCCACCACCTCCTCGACCATCTGGGATCTCATGCCCCTGCTCGACCACGGCGACCCCGCGCTGGACGACGTCGCCGCGGTGGGCTTCTCGTTGCTGCCGCGGGTGATGGACGCTCCCATGCTGGAGCACGCCCGCGCCTTTCTCAGCGTGCGCGGCGCTCGCCGCTCCCCCTTCCCCTTTCGAGAAACCATGCGCGTCGTCCCTCGCGGCGGCAGCCAGCCGGATTACCGCCACAACCGCCTGGACGCGTGGGAAACCATCGCCATCACCCT
>JALSPT010000047.1 GCA_026985785.1 Anaerolineales bacterium | reverse complement strand
TAGTGCGCGGGGCCGACGTCGGCCAGTAGGTCTTCCACCAGCGCCGAGAGCGGCTCGCGGTAGTAGGCCAGCATTTCCAGAATGAGCAGCCCCATCAGCACGCCGTCGCCTTCGGGAATGTGGCCGAGGAAGGCGATGCCGCCGGATTCCTCGCCGCCGATGAGCACCGGCTCGCGCAGCATGTGGTCGGCGATGTGGTTGAAGCCCACCGGCGTTTCGTACACCGTCAGGCCGTATCGGGCCGCCAGGCGGTCGATCATGCGGGTGGTGGAAACCGTGCGCACCACCGCGCCGCGCAGGCCGCGCACCTCGGCCAGGTAGCGCAGGCTGAGGGCCATGATTTTGTGGGGGTCGACGAAGTTGCCGCGCTCGTCCATCGCGCCGATGCGGTCGGCGTCGCCGTCGGTGGCCAGGCCCACATCGCCGCGCCCGGTGGCAATGGCGGTGGCCAAGGCGCCGAGGTAGCGGGCGATGGGTTCGGGATGCACGCCGCCGAAGCCGGGGTTCATTTCGGCACGGATTTCGTGGACTTCCACCCCCGTGCCCTGCAAGAAGGCTTTGATCACCCCGCGCCCGGAGCCGTACATGGAATCCACCACGGCGCGCAGTTTGCCCTCGGCGATGCGGTCGGCGTCGATCAGCGTGTGCAGGTGGGCGAAGTAGTCGGGCAGGGGGTTGAAGCGCTCCAGCAGGCCGAGTTTGCGGGCTTTGTCGTAATCCATCAAGTTGGGGCCGCGACCGCGCTCTTCGTTGTCGTTGAGGTAAACCTCCACCCGGCGGGCCTGTTCGGGCGGTGCGGAGCCGCCGTAAGATGCCTTGAGTTTCACGCCGTTGTAGCGCGGTGCGTTGTGCGAAGCGGTGATCATCACGCCTGCCGCCGCGCCTTGGTGCTTGACCGCGTAGGAAATCGCCGGGGTGGGCGCGTCGGCCTGCGCCAGCCACACTTTGATGCCGTTGGCGGCCAGCACGCGCGCCACTTCGCGGGCGTAGCGATCGGAGAGGAAGCGGGTGTCGAAGCCGACCACCGCGGTGAGGTCGGCGTCTTCCGCGGCGTCGGCGCGCAGGGCGTCGGCAATGGCCTGGGCAACCAGGCGCAGGTTGTGGAAGGTGAACGTGTCAGAAATGACGGCACGCCAGCCGTCGGTGCCAAAGTGAATGGGCATGGGGCAACCTCTCCAGCGAGTATTTTGGGCGTGAGCAAGGGGAGGTGAATACCGGAATTTCAAAGCCCAGGTCTGTCATGACCTGGGCTTTGGGGTGGTACGTGCGAGGCTCTCAGAACATCAGTTCGTTGATGGTCTGGATGCTTTCGGGGGCGGGGCGGAGGCGTTCTTCGGGCATCCGGTTGAAGGGAATGTCGTCCGGCAGTTCGTACAGGTCGGGCAGCGCCGGGCGGTCGGGCTCTACATACAACAGACCGGTGAGCAAGATATGCTTTTGTTTGGCTTCTTCCAGCGCCCGGATGGCAGCGAAGCGGTCGGTGGGGTCGTAATCGCGTTCCACCTGTTTGAGCACCAGCACCGAGCCGTCGTGCATGGTCACTTCGCGCACCTCGCCGGGCTGCATTTCGCCCTGGAGTTTGATTTCCTTGGCGTCGGGCAGGAATTGCATCTCGTGCAGCAGCACCTCGTGCTGTTTGCCCCATTCGTAGGATTGGGTGGAGGTGGGTTGGTTGTTGAACGAGACGCAGGGGCTGATGATGTCCAGGATGGCGAGGCCGTTGTGGTGCATGGCGGCTTTGATGAGCGTCTTTACCTGCTTGGGGTTGCCGGCAAAGGAGCGGGCGACAAAGGTGGCGTGAGATGCCAGTGCTTCCATGCAGATATCCACCGGTTCGAAGGGATTGACGCCTTGCTTCTTCAACTTCATGCCGCGGTCGGAAGTGGGGGAAAACTGGCCTTTGGTCAGGCCGTACACGCCGTTGTTGGCGACGATGTAAACCAGGGGCATGTTGCGGCGGATGATGTGCTTGAATTGGCCCATGCCGATGGCTGCCGAGTCGCCGTCACCGCTCATGCCGATGCCGATGAGCGAGAGGTCGCCGAAGAGGGCGCCGGTGGCGATGGAAGGCATGCGGCCATGCAGGCCGTTGAAGCCGAAGGAGCGACCGAGCATGTAGGTGGGGGCTTTGGAGGAGCAGCCAATGCCGCTGAACTTGACCACGGCCTCGGGGGGCAGGTTTTCTTCGAAGACGGCGGAGATGATCTGGCTGATGATGGAGTTGTGGCCGCAGCCCTGGCACAGGGTGGTCGGCGCACCTTTGTAATCGGCAATACTCAGGCCGAGGGCATTTGTCTTCGCCATGATATTACTCCTCTTCCATTTCCAGGATGGTGTTCATGATCCAGCGGGCGGTCAGGGGCAGGCCGTCGCCTTTGGCAACCGAGACGAAGCGCGTGGCCAGGTCGGGCATGTCCATCTGGAGCAATTGGCGCATCTGGCCGTCCCGGTTGGCCTCCACCACATACACTTTGTCGTGCGCCTCGACGAAATTCCGTACCTCGGGCGCAAAGGGGTAAGCCCGCAGGCGGAGGTAGTCGGTGGCGATGCCTTTTTCTTCCTTGAGGTAGTGGCGGGCTTCCAGCACGGCAGGGTGGTTGGAGCCGAAGGTGATGATGCCAAAGTGGGCGCCTTCCTCCGAGGCTTCCAACACCGGCTTGGGCAGGATGTGGCGGGCATTCTCGAACTTCTTTTTGATGCGCTTGAGGACGCGCGTCCACACTTCGGGGTCTTCACTGTAGCGGGCAAACTCGTCGTGACCGGTGCCGCGGGTGAAGTAAGCCGCTTTGGGGTGCTTGTTGCCGATCACCGTGCGGTAGGGGATGCCGTCGCCATCCACATCCAGATAGCGTCCCCACGCTTTGCCTTCTTTTTCCCATTGCTCCAGGTCCTCTTCCCAAAGGATCTTGCCGCGGTCCATCGGCTGGTTAGGGTATTCGAAGGGCTTGGTCATCCACTGGTTCTGGCCAATGTCCAGGTCGCTCATCACGAAGATGGGCATTTGCAGGCGCTCGGCGTAATCGAACGCCCGCCAGCCGAACTCGAAGGCTTCCTGGGCGTCGCGCGGGAAGAGCATGACATTGTCGGTGTCGCCCTGGCTGAGGAAGGCCACCTGGGTGATGTCGCCCTGCATGGTGCGGGTGGGCAGGCCGGTGCTGGGCGCGCCGCGCTGCACATCCCATACCACCAGCGGCACTTCAGCATAGTAGGCCAGGCCGAGGAATTCGCCCATCAGGCTGATGCCCGCGCCGGAGGTGGAGGTCATGGCGCGCAGGCCGGCCCAGCCGGCGCCGATGGCCATGCCCACCGCGGCCAGTTCGTCCTCGGCCTGCACTACGACCACGGTGTTCTTGCCGGTCTTCGGGTCTTTGCGCAGTTTGGGGATGTACTGGTTCATGGTTTCCACCAGGCTGGAGGCGGGGGTGATGGGGTACCAGCCCACGAACTGCACGCCGCCATACAAAGCGCCCAGGGCCGCCGCAGTGTTGCCGTCGGCCATGATGTAGCCCTTGGTGGCATCCATCGGCTCCAGGCGGTAGGGGTCTTTCTTTTCCAGATTCTCTTTGGCCCAAGCCGCCGCCGCTTCGACCACGCCCATGTTGAGGCTGATGGGGCCTTCTTTGCCTTTGAAGTGGAAGTCCAGCGCGGCGCGGATATTGTCCATGTCGATATTTAACATTTCGGCCAGCACGCCAACGTACACCATGTTGGCGACATAGTCGCGCAGTTTGGTCGGCGCGCCGGAGGCGCGGGCCAGTTTTTTCACCGGCATGGGGTAGGTCACAATGTCGTCGCGTTGGATGGGCAATTTCAGGTGGTCGGCGTAGAACAACACGCCACCCGGCATGACGTCTTCGATATCCTGCTTGATGGTGGCGGGGTTCATGGCGACCACGATTTCATGCTCTTCACGGCGCGCCAGCCAGCCGTCTTTGCTGACCCGCAGCGTGTACCAGGTGGGCATGCCCTGGATGTTGGAGGGGAAGATGTTTTTCCCCGAAATCGGGATGCCCATCTTGAAAATGGCACGCTGAATGGTCAGGTTGGAAGTCTGGCTACCCGTGCCGTTGATCGTCGCCACGGTGATGGAAAAGTCGTTGATCACCGGGGCAGAGGTTGGTGCGGTTTGATTGGCCATAACCTCATCTCTCCTTGGGTTTGTCCGGCAG
>JALSPT010000046.1 GCA_026985785.1 Anaerolineales bacterium | reverse complement strand
GATGGGGGGATTGACCCTCGCGCTGATGGGGTGAAAGGTTGGGCTTTTCAATAATGGCCAATTTACCGTATTTTGCCGCGCCGAGGTCGATCTCACCCATCCCCCAGCCGCCTGACGGCGGCTTTCCCCCTTCCCTCTCTTACTAAGAGAGGGAAGGGGGTGCCCGAAAAGCGCATTTTGCGCTTTTCGGGCGGGGGTTAGGAGAGATCTTCGCCTCTGGAGCAATCAAGTGCAAGACTTTTGAAAGGCCCTGGGTGAAAGGGGCGAAGGGTTGGCCGTCAGGCGTTCAGGCGGAGCGCCTTGAGCAGGGTGAGCACCATCCGGGCGGTGGCACCCCAGATGATTTCCCCCTCATAAGGCTGGAAGAAGACGGCTTGGATGGGCGGTAGGTCGGCGCGCAGGCGGCGGGCGCGGGTTTCGCGATGCGCCGGATCGGCCAGCCAGGTGAGCGGCACGGTGAAGGCGCGGCTGACTTCGGCGGGCGCGGGGCGCAGCGGCAGTGGCCAAGGAATGCGCCCCACGACCGGGGTGACGCAGAAGTTGGTCACCGTGCGGTGGGGAGGCAATGCACCCAGCACTTCTACTTCCTGCGGCGGCAGGCCGAGTTCTTCCTCTGTTTCCCGCAACGCGGTGGCGACCAGCGTGGCGTCGCCCGGCTCTTGCTGGCCGCCGGGAAACGCTACTTGGCCGCTGTGGGGATCGTGGTGGTTGGCGGCGCGATGGATGAACAGCACATGCCATGCCCCCCGCTGTTGCAATAGCGGCACCAGCACGGCAGCCGGGCGCGGCTGCCCCGGCAGGGCTTCTTCAGGGTAAGGGTTGACGCTTGTGGGGGGCAAGGCAGCCAGGCGACGGCGAATTTCGGCGGCGGTCAACGATGGCAAGGTGTTCATGCTTCTTCGGCGATAGCCTCGGCCTCGGGTGGTGGCTCCGGCGGCGGGGCGGGGATGATCGGGCGGGCGAAGATGAGATAGCCGGTGTGCGCCACCATGCGGTCGGTGGGGCGCAATCGCTCCGGCACTGGCTTGTAATAGCGCAGCAGCGTCTCGCACACTTCGATGAAAGCAAAATCGTTGGCCTGCAACGCGGCGACCAGGCGAGACACCTGGTTGGTGGTCGGCACCAGGCTGCCGAAAAAGCCGCCCGTCTTCAGCGCGGCGCGCGCCTGGGGGATGTAATCTTCTGGATTGGGGACGTCCAAGAAAAGGGCATCGGCGTCGTGCTCGTCGAAGCCTTGGGCGATGTCGGCCAGTTTGAAGGTCACCCGGTCTTCCAGCCCGACGCGGCGCAGGTTGCGCTTGGCGAGGTGCTGCATCTCGGCGCGCCGCTCGTACGAAATCACCCGCCCCTGCGGCCCAACGGCAAAGGCCAGCGCGGTAGTGAACGCGCCGGAGCCGGTGCCCGCTTCCAACACCGTTTGCCCCGGGCCTATACTCATCGAGACCAAGATGAAGCCGATATCCTTCGGGAACATGATTTGCGTGTTACGGCGGGTTTCTTTCAGCACGTCGGCCAACGAGGGGCGCAGCAGGTAGAAGGACACGCCGAGGTGGGAATACACCTGCGAACCCCACGGCAGGCCGATGAGGTCGTCGTGGCGGATGACGCCTTTGTGGGTGTGGAGGGTCGCGCCCGGCTCCAGGCGGATGAGGAAGAAGCGATGGCTGGTGCTCAGCAGTTGCGCCAGGTCACCGGGTTGGGCATGGGCGTGGTCGGCAATGAACAGGGGCATGGGGAATCCTGGGGGGTGTGGGTACTTGGTGTTTGGTACTGGGTACTGGGTACTGGGGTTAGGGGAGGGGTTCCAGTTTGGCCAGGGCGGCGTCGAGGCGTTTCAGGCCAACGGATTCGAACACGACATCCACCAGTTCGACGCCGTCGCGCAGGCGGCTGCCGATGACCAACCCGGGGCCCCAGCGGGCGTGCCGCACCCGCATCCCGGCCTTGAAGCGCGGGGCGGCGGGGGCGGATGGCGGTTGGGGTTCCCAGCGGGGCTCGGCTGCCATGCGGTGCGGCATGGGGTGGTTGCCGGTGACGGCGTCGGGCGGCAGTTCGTCTAGAAAGCGGGAAGGGTCGGTCGGCTCTTCGTAGCCGTACACGGTGCGCCATTCCGGGTAGGAGAGATACACCGCGTCTTTGGCGCGTGTGATGCCGACGTAGAGCAGGCGACGCTCTTCGGCCATCTCTTCCGGGTCGTCGAGCGAGCGGCTGTGGGGCAGCAGCCCTTCCACCAGGCCGACGATGAACACCCGCGGGAACTCCAGCCCTTTGGCGGCGTGCAGGGTCAGCAGCACCGGGGCGTTCTCCGTGTCGGCCAATGTGTCCTGGTCGGAGACCAGCGCCACTTCCTCCAGAAAGGCAGCCAGCCCGTCGTCGGCAAAGCGGGCGGCGAGGTTCTGGAGTTCCTGGATGTTCGCCCAACGGTCTTCCCAATCCTCTTCTTCTTTCTCCAGATAACCCTGATAGTCGACGTCGGCGAGAATGGTGCTCAATAGGTCGGCGGGTGGGGTGGCGAGGGCGGCCTGGTACCACTTCGCCAGCAGACGGGCGAAGCCCAAGAGCGCGGCGTGGGCGCGGCTGGAGAAGACTTGGCGGTAGTCGTCGGGGGCGGCGGCCATGTGCAGCAGCAGGTTGCCGGGGGCTAAGCCTGCGTTGCGGGCGGCGGCGCGCAACGCGCCGATCGTTTTTGCGCCGATTTTGCGCGCCGGGACGTTGATCACCCGCAACAGTGAGGGCTCGTCCGCCGGGTTGTGCGCCAGCCGCAGGTAGGCGATGGCGTCCTTGATTTCCCGCCGCCCGTAGAAGCGCTGCGCCCCCACCAGGCGGTATGGCAGGCCGGCGCGCAGGAAGGCTTCTTCCAGCACGCGCGATTGGGCGTTGATGCGGTACATGATGGCGAAGTCGCCGGGGCGCGCCTGCCCGCGGGCGACCAGAGAGGTGATTTTCTCCACCACGTAGCGCGCTTCGCTCTGGGCGTTGTAGGCTCTGTGGATTTCTATCTTGTGTCCCTTCCCGCGGCGGGTGAACAGCCGCTTGCGGTGCCTGCCCTGCAAGGGGGCGATGACCGCCATCGCGGCGTCCAGAATGGTCTGCGTCGAGCGGTAGTTCTGTTCCAGCAGGATGACCCGCGTGTTGGGAAAGTCCCTTTCGAACAGGGTGACATTGCGCGGATTGGCGCCGCGCCAACTGTAGATGGATTGGTCGATATCGCCTACCACGAAGACGTTGCGATGGTAACTGCCCAGCAGGCGCACCAGTTCGTATTGCACGGTGTTGGTGTCCTGAAATTCGTCCACCAGCAGATGCTCGTAGCGGCGGGCGTAACGCTCGCGCACCGCGGGTTGCTCGCGCAGCAGCCGCCGTGTCCACAGCAGCAGGTCGTCGAAATCCATCAGGTTGGAGGTCTGCAGCCGCTGTTGGTACTCGGCAAAGACCTTGTGCACGATCTCCTCCTGCGGTGTGGTGGCTACGAAATCTTCGGGGAACAGCCCGTCGGTTTTGAGTTTGGAGATTGCGGTGTGCATTTTGCCGACGGGGTAGGTCTTGGGGTCCAGGTTTAGGTCGTGTAGGATTTGTTTGACCAACTGTCTCTGGTCGTCGGTGTCGGCAATGGCAAAGTTGGCCTCGAAGGGCAGATGGGCGACCTCGCGACGCAGGATGCGGACGCAAACGCTGTGGAAGGTGCCGATGGTGATGCCGCGTGCCGGGCTACCAATGGCTGCGGTGATGCGGTTTTTCATTTCGCGGGCGGCTTTGTTGGTGAAAGTCACCGCCAGGATGTGAAAGGGTTGCACGCCTAAGGTGCCGATGAGGTAGGCCACGCGATAGGTGAGCACGCGCGTCTTGCCCGACCCCGGCCCGGCCATGACCAGGATGGGCCCCGGCGGCGCGGTGACGGCTTCCCGTTGTTGGGGGTTGAGGGTTTCCAGGTAGTCCATGATGGCTTCAATTGTACCCGATGTTGTCCGTTCCCGGGGGAGATGGGCTATAATGGCGTTGTCGGCGTGCGTATGCGCCGATCTCATGGGTTCCGATGGCGAGAGGAGTGAATCGATGGACAACGTCTTCCCTTCACCGCATCCTTTGGTGGCGCACAAACTCACCCTGCTGCGCGACAAGCGCACCGATCCCCAGACTTTCCGGGCGTTGGTGCGCGAAATCGCCACCTTGCTGACCTACGAAGCCACCGCCGACCTGCCCACCCACCCCAAGCCGGTGGAAACCCCGCTGGCTCCGATGACCGGCGCCGCGGTCAGCGACACCATCGGCCTGGTGCCCATTTTGCGCGCCGGCCTGGGCATGGTGGAAGGCGTGTGGAACCTGCTGCCCGGCGCGCAGGTGTGGCACATCGGCCTCTACCGCGACGAGCGCACCCTGCGTCCAGTGGAATACTACAACAAGTTGCCCGTCGCGCCCACCGTCACCCTGTGCCTGGTGCTCGACCCCATGCTGGCAACCGGCGGCTCGGCGGTCGCCACGGTGGACATTCTCAAGCGGTGGGGTGTCAAGCGCATCAAGTACATGGGCATCATCGGCGCGCCGGAAGGCATCGCCCACATGCAGGAGCGCCACCCCGACGTGCCCATCCACCTGGCGGCCATCGACGAGCGGCTGAACGAAAACGGCTACATTTTGCCCGGCCTGGGCGACGCCGGCGACCGGCAGTTCGGGACAGGCTGAGGCAGCCATGGCTTTTTTCCTCGCCTCGCTGCCCGTTCTGGTGATTTTGGGGCTGATGATCGGCAAACGGTGGGGAGCATCTCGCGCTGGCGGCGTAGGCTACCTCACCGCTTTGGCCGTGGCCGTGGGCTATTTTGGCGCCGGACCGCGCCTGCTGGCCTATGCTCACGCCAAGGCGTTTTTTCTGACGATGGATGTGCTGCTCATCGTGTGGGCGGCTTTTCTGCTTTACCGCGTGGCCGATGAAGCAGGGGCAATTGCCACCATTGGGCGATCGCTGCCCTACCTCACCGCCGACCGAGGGATGCAGGCGCTTTTGCTGGGCTGGGCGTTTGCCTCGTTCCTGCAGGGCGTGGGCGGCTTTGGCGTGCCGGTGGCGGTGACCGCGCCGCTGCTGGTGGGGCTGGGCTTTTCGCCGCTCACCGCGGTGGTGGTGCCATCCATTGGCCACGCCTGGGCGGTGAGTTTCGGCTCCTTGGCCACTTCGTTTCAGGCGCTGATGGCGGCTACGGGCTGGCCAGGCGAGCAACTTGCCCCGCCCACTGCGGCCTTCTTGGGCCTCGCCGCCCTGGTCGCAGGTCTGATGGTGGCGCACGCCGCGGCTGGACGGAAGGCAGTGCGGCGGCTGTGGCCGGCGGTGCTGGTGATGAGCGTGGTCATGGGTGGTGTGCAATACTTGTTGGCAACCCATCACTTGTGGAACATCGGGGCGCTGGGCGGCGGCCTGGCGGGGCTACTGGTGGGGGTGTTGCTTGCCATGCGTCAGCCCGAGAGCGCCGTCAAAGGCAATGCTGCTCGTCCCGATGGCCGCACGCTCTTCATCGCCCTTTCCGGCTACCTGGCGTTGGTGGTCATCACCCTTACGGTGCAATTGGTGCATCCCGTACGGGCCTTTTTGGAGCAGTTGTTGGTGATTCAGGTGCCTTTCCCTGACTTGCATACCGCGCGGGGATTCGCTACGCCTGCGGGGATGGGGCGCAAGATACCCCTTTTCCGTCATGCGGGGGCGGTATTGTTCTATTCGGCGGTCGTAGCGTATCTGTTCTACTGGCGGGCGGGGTGGTATCGCCTTGGGGCGGCGCGGCGCATTGTGGGCGGCACGGTGCGGCGGGTGATGGGTTCCAGCGTGGGCATTGCTTCGATGGTTGCCATGGCGATGGTGATGCAGCACGCCGGGATGACGGAGACCCTTGCCCGCGGCCTGGCCGAGGCGGTGGGGAGCGCCTACCCCTTGGTGGCGCCGTGGGTGGGGGCGTTGGGGGCCTTTATGACCGGCAGCAACACCAACTCCAATGTGGTCTTCGCTGCCTTGCAAATGCGCACCGCGCAGTTGTTGGGCTACAGCGTGCCTGTAATTTTGGCTGCCCAGAGTGCTGGCGGCGCGCTGGCTTCGGTCATTGCTCCGACCAAAGTGGTGGTCGGCGCCAGCACCACCGGCATGGCCGGGCGGGAAGGCGATGTTATGGCCGCGTTGGGCAAGTACATTCTCCCGCTGGTGGCGCTGGTGAGTATCTTGGCCGTGGCGGCTTTGTTGGTATGGTGAGCGTAGCCTTGCGAGAAAGGAGGCTGGTATGGGCGACAAAATCCTTGCCTTGTTGTGCGTAGGGGGATTCATGGGGGTTTTCCTTCTTTTCGGGGTAGGCGCTATCGTTTACTACTTTTATGCCCGCCGTAAGGCCGAGGAGACCTATGGCTGGTCGGCCACGGAGGGGGTGGTGGAGGTGTCTGCTGTTTCAGTCTCGGAAGATTGGGATACCGAGAGCAATACCCGCACCATCACTTACACCCCGAAAGTGCGTTATACCTATGAAGTCAACGGGGAGCGCTATCAGGGTTACCGCATCTGGTTTGGCGGCGCGCCGGGTGGCTCGAACCGTCGTAAGGTTGAAGCCATCGTGGCGCGCTATCCACAGGGCAGTCGGGTGACCGTGTACTACAATCCCGCCAAACCCACGGAAGCCGTGCTTGAGCGCGGCAAGGCGCCGGGCAGCGGGTGGTTGCTGGTGGTGGGTAGCGTGTTTGTGCTGTTTACCGTGTGTGCATTATTGCCTTTGTTGCTCGTGTTGATGAGTAAGTAGCGTTTCCTCGCATCCCCTGTTTTTTCTGGTATAATTTCTCCGACTTGACCGAGCGATGGCTAAGGCTGTTGCTTTGGAGACTTGCACAAAAGGAGATGCATGGTCATGGGTTTAGACAAAACGACAAAAGCCGAGGTGATTGAATCATTTCACCGTCATGAGAAGGATACGGGCTCGCCGGAGGTGCAGATTGCCATCCTCACCACCCGTATCAGGCAACTTACGGAGCACTTGAAAGCACACAAGCACGACGAATCCTCTCGGCGTGGGTTGTTGAAAATGGTAGGGCGTCGCCGCCGCCTGCTCAACTACTTGCGCCGCACCAATTACCCGCGCTACTTGGAGATCACCGAGCGCCTGGGTATCCGCCGTAAGGCGTAACACGACCGCACGGCCACGCGTAGACGGCCAACCACCGTCTACGCGTTTTTCTTGCGTTGTGGAGGGGGGCGCCGAATCCTTTGTTGGCTTCCTCCTCTTTTGTCACATCTTTTACACAGCCCGCCGGTTGGGAATTGGAGCCTGCGGCCAACCCTTTGGCCGCGTGCTCCAGTCCCTGACCGGTATGGGCGCCTTTTTGGAGGTCCTATGAAACCCGAAAGTTATCGTTACGAAACTGTGGTCGGCAACAAGCCCATCGTCGTCGAAACCGGCAAACTGGCCATGCAGGCTAACGGCGCGGTTACCGTGCGCATGGGCGACACGATGGTCTTTGCCGCGGCGACCATGAGTAAGGAACCGCGCGAAGGCATTGACTTCTTCCCGCTGCGGGTGGACTACGAAGAGCGCATGTACGCTGGAGGGCGCATTCCCGGCTCGTTCTTCCGCCGTGAAGGCCGTCCTTCCGAAGAAGCCATCCTCACCGCTCGCCTGGTCGATCGCCCCATCCGCCCCTTGTTCCCCAAAGACCTGCGCAACGACATCCAGGTGGTGCTGTATTCCATCTCGGCAGATGAGTCGCATCCCATCGATATCTTGGCCATCAACGCGGCTTCCGCCGCGCTGATGATTTCCGACATCCCCTGGCATGGCCCGGTGGGCGCGGTGCGCATTGGCCGCATCGACGGCCAGTTTGTGGTCAACCCCACTTTTCAGGAACTGGAACGCTCTGACCTCGACTTGCGGATCGCTGGCAGTCGCGACGCCATTCTGATGGTGGAGGCTGGGGCAAACGAAGTGCCCGAAGAGGTGATGGTCGAGGCGTTGGCCTTTGGACATCAGGCGCTGCAGCCGATGATCGACCTGCAAGAGCGCATGGCCGCCGAACTCGGCAAGCCCAAGCAGGCTTACACCCCCTTCGTAGTGGAAGAAGACCTGGCAGCGCAGATCGAGAGGATGGCTGCCGAGCGCATCCGTGCCTTGCTGGAAACCCCACATACCAAGGCGGAACTCAATGATGGGCTGGACGCCATTCGCAAAGAGGTCATCGAAACCATCGCCGGTGACGACACCGAGCGTGCGCTAAAGGCCAAAACCGCCTTCGACGATGTGCTCAAGCACGTCGTGCGGGAGCGCATCCTTCAGCAGGGCATCCGTCCCGACGGGCGCGGCATGACCGAGATCCGCCCCATCTGGTGCGAGGTGGACATCAGCCCGCGCGCCCACGGCTCGGGCCTGTTCACCCGCGGGGAAACCCAGGTGCTCACCTTGGCCACCCTGGGCACGCCGCGCGAAGCCCAGGAGATCGACGGCCTCACCCCCACCGAAAGCAAGCGCTATATCCATCACTACAACTTCCCGCCGTTCTCGGTGGGCGAAGTGCGCCCCATGCGCGGCGCTTCCCGCCGGGAAATCGGCCACGGCGCGCTGGCCGAGCGGGCGCTGTTGCCGGTTATTCCCTCGGAAGTGGAATTCCCCTACACCCTGCGCCTGGTCTCCGAGGTGCTTTCCTCCAACGGCTCCACCTCGATGGCTTCGGTGTGCGGCTCCACTTTGGCCTTGATGGATACCGGCGTGCCCATCAAAGCCCCCGTGGCGGGCATTGCTATGGGCCTCATCAAAGAGGGCGACCGCTACGCGGTGCTCACCGACATCCAAGGTATGGAAGACCACCTTGGCGACATGGACTTCAAAGTGGCGGGCACCGAGAAGGGCATCACCGCTTTGCAGATGGACATCAAGATTGCAGGCATCACCAAGGAAATCATGCGGCAGGCGTTGGCGCAGGCGCGAGAAGCGCGGTTGTTCATCCTGCAGAAGATGAAAGAGGTGATTCCCGAACCGCGCCCCAGCCTGAAGCCCCACGCGCCGCATATGATCGTGGTGCGCATCCCGGTGGACAAAATCGGCGCGATCATCGGCCCCGGCGGCAAGACCATCCGCGGCCTGCAAGAGGAAACCGGCACCAAGATCGACATCATGGAAGACGGGCTGGTGTACATTGCCTCGCCCGATGGCGGTGGGGCACAGGCGGCTCGCGAGCGCATCGAGGCGCTCACCGAGGTGCCCGAAATCGGGCGTATTTACACCGGCAAAGTGGTGCGAGTGACCGATTTTGGCGCTTTCGTGGAGATCCTGCCCAACACCGACGGCATGGTACACATCTCCCAACTGGATAGCGAGCCGGTGCGTCGGGTGGAAGACGTCGTCAAAGTGGGCGATGAAATCACGGTGATGGTGACCGACATCGACCCGATGGGACGCATTCGCCTTTCGCGCCAGGCTGTGCTGGAAGGCTGGACGGCGGAAGAGGCTCAGGCGCGCGACAAAGCCAACCGCGAGCGCCGAAGCAATCGCGGCCGCGGCGGGCGGCGCGACAATCGCAACCGCGGCGGGCGCGACCGCGGCCATGGCCGCCACTAAGCCGCCCAAGCCTCAAAAGAAACCACGGCGCAGATTCAGCATCTGCGCCGTTTGTGTTTCCCTTGTGCTTTGCTCTCTCAGTCGTCGTACAGTACCGTCGGCTCGGCATAGTAGCGTACCCCTTTTGCAGCCAGCCGCTCTTGCAGCCAGGCACGCAAGCGGGCGCGCTTTTCTTCCAGGCTGAGGGGTGCAGCCAATTCCTCCAACGGATAGTTCACCCGCAGCGCCCGCGGCGCAATGAGAAAGCGCGTGATGCCCGGCGGAAACAGCCGCCCCGCCGCGACCACCTTTTGGACTTCTTGTACCTTGAATGGGGGGAAGATGACCACGCCGCTGAGGTTTTCGTATAGGGATTTCATTATTTGGGCACTGTACTCGCTGGTGCGATCCAAGAAAGCCCGTTTGTGGTACGAGCGCACGGCGGCGTTCAACAAATCGACCCGCGTGAGCAGGTCTTTTTCGAACGGTGCGGAGAACACCCGCCCGTCGGGCAGGCTGACCACCAGCAACAGTTTGTGTTCGTGGAGGGCGGTGATGCTCAAGGCCAGCGAGACCGAAGGGCGCAAGCGTGGCAATGCTTGTTCCAACCCGGCCAGGAAGTCGTCCACCGGCAATCCCCATACGACGTGATTCCACGTGCGGAGAGAGACGCGGTCATCGTTGGGTTCCACCACTTGAGCAATGATATGGGGAATACCTAACAGTTTGACCGCCGTGACCCGATTGGTGCCATCCAAAATCATGTAACGGTGGCTGCCGTCACAAAAGGGCATCACGATGGGCGGATTGCGGAGTACACCGTGTTTTTTGAGCTGTGCTACCAGTGGCTGAGCGCGCTGTGTGTCGTAGTGTTCATGGGGAAGGATGTCGTCCACCGGCAAAATGTCTAAAGTGGGCAAAGTTTGCTCCATCGCATGCTCCTTGGGGGAGAGAAATTCATGGGCAGGCGTGCCCAAGGTGTTCCTGAAAGGTGCGGGAGAACACGTGGCGACCTGAGCCGTCGCAGGCAGCCCGGAAGAAGAGGTCGTCGGTCGGAGGGGCAGCCGCCACGGCGTGGAGTGCAGCGGATGAGGGGTTGGCGATGGGCGCCGGCGGCAGGCCGGGGTGCAGGTAGGTGTTGTAAGGAGAGGGGGTGTGCAGGTCAGCGGCGTTGAGGGGGCTGGGCCACCATACCCCGGCTTTGCCGAGGGCGTATTGGACGGTGGGGTCGGCTTCCAATGCCATTCCCCGGCGTAAACGGTTGAGGTACACGGCGGCAATGTGTGGCATTTCCTCGCTGTAGTGGGTTTCGCGTTGCACAATGGAGGCCAAGATCAACCCCTGGTAAGGGCTCAGGCCATGTGCCCGAACCGCCTTTTGCCAGGCAGGGGACATGGAGGCTGCTGCCTGAGCAAGCATGGGTGCAATCACCGCCTGGGCATCGGCGTCTCGCGGCAAGGTATAGCGCCCTGGCGCCAAAAATCCCTCCAGCGAAGCACCGGCCGGGACGGTAAAGGGTAGCGGATAGCCCTCCGCGTGGGATGTAGCCTGCAGAAACCGGGCGGGCGGCAGCGCGAGGCCGCTGCTGGGCAGCGCCGCTGCCACTTCCTCCCGCCGCCAGCCGGGGAGGATCACCACCACCGCCTCGGTTGGCGGCCTGTGGCGCAGCGCCTTGGCCAGGGCTACGGGCGACATTGGATGGGTGAAGTGGAACTTCCCGGCCTGCAGATCGGTATCCCACCCTTTGTAGCGCAGATAGGCCAAAAAAGCCGCCGCGTCGGGCACCAGTCCCTGCTGTTGCAGGCGATGGGCGATGGCGGTCGCCGTCTCGCCGGGGGAGACGACCAGCGTTGCGCCCGCTGTGGCGGGGAGGGGCGTGAACAAGGCCTCGTGGGCGCGCAAAAGGGCGGTGCTCAGCCGCCAGCGTTGCCACAAGGAAAGCCCGGCGGCGGGACGGCCAAAGGCAACCGCAGCGCCCTGCAGGTCGGCATGTACCTTCGCCGCGCCGGCCAGGACGCTCAACGCGATCACCGCGAGGAACAGAGCCCATCCGGTACGTTTCATGGTGTATTCAACGGAGCGCCTGCGTCCAGGTAGCGTTGTAAGATCACGGTTGCGGCCACGGCATCCGGGCGGCGCTTGCGCCGACGGGCGGTGCCCATCAAGCGCCAGGCTTCCAAGGCGGCCTGCGTGCTCCCGGTTTCGTCCCATAGCACCACCGGCAGCGAGGTCGTTTCTCGTAGAGCGGCGGCCAGATTGGCCGCTCGGCGCGCTTGGAGGGTGGTGGGATGCCCCTGCGCGTCGGTGGCTTGGCCGACCACGATGCGCGCCGCCCCGTGCTCCGCCGCCAACCGGGCGAGTGCAGCCGCATCCTCCTGGCGCGAGCGATGGCGCAAGATGGTCAGCGGCCCCGCAATGGTGCCCGTGGGGTCGGAAATCGCCACGCCGATGAATTTTTCGCCCGGATCGACGGCTAAGATGCGCATGAAGGCCTCCGCGGGGTCATGTGTCGGGTGGGGAGGGGTGGATGGTGGTGTGAATCCGGATGCGCATGGGCAGCCACGGCATCAGCGGCCACCAGGAGGGGAAACGGCGAATGTGGGGTGGTGAGGCCAGCGGCAGGGCGTGTTGCAACCGAGCACGTACGGCAGCGGGCGTGTGGCCGCGCACCAGCCGCTGAATGGCCGCCGCGTTCAACGGCGGAGCAAAGGCGGCCTGGACACGCAGCGTCCAGGCATAACCACCCTCAACCGGTTGAGGGCCCGCGCCTGTGGGCACGACCACCAAATCGACCAAATGTTGGCCTGGCGGTGTGTGCGGTTGGATGACCAGCTGCCCCAGGGCTTGTAAATCGTCATGGGAAACCACCAGCACCCGATAGCGTGTGCGTAGGGTGAGGCGCAAGATGTTGGCAGGCTGTCCATCGGGTGGGTCGAATGTGCGCTCCAGGTCGGTTTCCGCCTTCAATGAAGGCAATACCACCAAGGCGTGGGGGAACTGTTGCTGGACTTTGCTCAACGCCTGCGCCGCGAGGTCGGCACGCAGGGCGGCTTCCAGTTCCCGGTAGTCGTCTGGGGATGGGGCGGGTGCCGGTCGATCTCGCCCGCCGTGGGCTGAAGCGGGATTGTCGGCCAGCACGGCAAAGGTGAGCGGCGGCTCCACCAGGCGAAGGTCGTGCGGTGGGCGGTTGGTCACTTCGCCGCGCGACAGCGCCCGGGCGGGCAGCCGCACCTGCGCCCCAACACGCCCCGGCAACGTGTCCGCCTCGGTGGTGGCGAAGACGATTGCGCGCCTGCTCTGGCTACGCACCCGTGCCCCCCTCGGTATGACCACGGGCTGGCTGGTGAGGTTGGTGAAGGTGAGCATGGTGATGGCCGGGCGGTCGGGCAAGGCCGTGCGCCCGCTCACCAGTCGCGAAGCGTTGCCGCTCACCGTGGCGGTGACCCATCGCCCTGGCAGGTGCCCGTTGGCAGTAGGGGCGGCATAAGCGGGGCTGATCACCGTGTGGATGTCCACATGGCGGGTTGTCGTCCGGGGTGTCAGGGTGATCTCCGCCCCCGGCAACACGAACGCCGCCAGCAGCAAAACGGCCAGCACGCCGAGGGAGAAAACGCCCCACCGTCGGGCGGGGGAGAGGTTTTCCCAGGGGTAGGGGCGGTGGGCTGCGGCTTGTAAGGCATTCAGGTCGCGTCGGTGGCGGCGTCGTGGCACCCGCACCGGTCGCCAGCGCCAGGCCTTGCGCAAAGCCGCCTGCCGGGTGGAGAACACCGGGATGCCTGCCGAGGCAGCCAGCCGTTGCAGCCGTCGTTGCCGGGTGATGAGCGCAATTTGGGTCCCCAGCGCATCGGCAGCCCGGCGCAGCCGCACGAAATCCAGCGCGCTTTCCACTTCACAGCCCTTGGGCGGCCACAACAGCAGCGCGCGAGGCGCTTTGGCCCACGCGATTTTGTCCGCCAAGGCGGCCAGGTCGTCCAACGGATCGACGGGAATCAGGGCTGTCTTCATGACACCAGGCGCGTCAGGCGTGCTCGTTGAGCAACTCGCGCAGGGCGGCTACGGCCTCCGGTTCGGCGACGAAGGTTAGCCGGTCGCCGGGCAACAGGCGGGTATCCCCGTGGGGGATGAGCAACTGATGGCCGCGCTGCACCCGCACCAGCACAGCGCCTTCCGGCCACTGCACTTCGGCCACGGTTTTACCGCTCACCGGCGAGTGCTCCGTGACCAACATTTCCAGCACCGGCGCTTCGGTGATGGCCTCCAGGCGCACCTGCTCGCCGCGGTGCCGCAGCGTGGCGCGCCGGGCAAGCGCCAGTTCGTATGCTTTGATAATAGAAGCGCGGGTGATCCAACCCAACAATTTGTCCGGATGGTTGGGATCCACCACCGGCAGGCGACCGATTTCGTGCACGCTCATGCGGTGCAGGGCCTCTTTGATGCTTTCGTCGGGGTAGGCCACAATCAAGCGCCGGCGGCAGACTTCTCCTGCTGTGAGATGGGGATTTTCCGGGTTTTCGGCCAGGGCGCGTTGCAGGTCCTGCAAGGTGATGATGCCGATCAGGCGTTCGTTTTCGTCCACCACCGGCAAGCCATGGGTGTGCAACTGGTCGAACAGCGCGCTCACGGCTATCAGCGGCATATCGGCGCGGATGGTTGCTGGGGCACGTTCCATGACCTCGCTTACTTTGATAGATTCAAGCACATCCACATCGCGCCCGCGCTGCAACCGCAGGCCATCGCGCACCAACCCCAAGGTGTACACCGATTCGGGTTGGAAATACTGGCTGAGCAACATGCTCACCGTCACGGCAAACATCAAGGGCAACACGATGTGATAATCGTCGGTCATTTCGAAGAGCAACATAATGGCCGTGACCGGGGCGCGCACGGTGCCCGCCAGCACAGCCGCCATCCCCACCAGCGCGAAAGCCGAGGGCACCAGATGCAGTGTGGGGAACAGGCGCTCCATGACCACGCCGTAGCCGCCTCCGAGGGCTGCTCCGAGGAACAGCGAAGGCGCAAACACGCCGCCAATGAACCCCGCCCCTAAGCTGAGGGCTGTGAAGGCGATTTTGAGGAACACCAACAGCAGCAAGGTGCCGGCGATCATCTCTTTGCCGTTCAGGATGTTGCCGACGGCCTCGTAACTGTCGCCCAAAATTTGCGGGTAGGCCAGGCCAACACCCCCTAAGAGCAGCCCGACAAGCACGGGGCTGAGCCACTTCGGCAGCGGCACGCGATGGAAGAAGTCATGCGCCCAGTAAATGGCCTGAATGTAGAGCAGCGCGATCGGCGCCGCCAGTAAGCCCAGCCCCAGGTAGAAGGGAAGGTCCACCGGGCCGTGGTAAGCGTACATCGGTACGGGAAAGGCGGGCTGAGGGCCCACCACGGCGCGCGTCAACACGGCGGCCATCACCGCGCTGAGCACGATCATTCCAAACGAGGATGCGAAAAATTCACCGGAGATAATTTCCACCGCAAAGAATACACCGGCAATGGGGGCGTTGAAAGCCGTGGCGATGCCCGCAGCAACGCCTGCGCCGACGAACAAGCGGGTGCGTTGGTCGGACATGTGGAATTTTTGCCCAAACATCGAGCCGATGCTGGCGCCGATCTGCACGCTGGGGTCCTCGGGGCCTACCGAAGCGCCGGTGCCTAAGGAGATGGCCGAAACCAAGGCTTTGAGGGGCGTTTCGCGGTAACGCAATCGCCCTCCGGCCAACGCGACGGCTTCCATCACCGAGGCAACGCCGTGGTGCCGCTCCTCTCGCAGCCACCACATTCGGAGCAACCCCACCACCAAACCACCCAGCGCGGGCACCAAGATCAATCCCCAGCGCCCGATATAAGCCTGCCACCACCCCGCGAGATCTCCCCACGTCAGGGCGTGTATCCAGCGGATGGTTTGCTTGAACAGGAGCACCCCCGCTGAACTCAGCAGACCGATGACCGTTGCGCCTAATGCCTGTATCAGGTTGGAATACGAGGCTGAAAAAGGCGCCCATTGTATATGCCATGTTTTGATTTTGCTTGCCACGATGCCTCCTCGCGCGCCCACCGGGCCTGACGGCAGGAACGCGCACAAGACGAGTCCTTCATAGGTGTAGATTATACCGCCCTTCTTTTCAATTCGTTGTATAATGGGCGTTGGATTGTCTGACCATTTGCTCGAAGGAGGAGGTCTTGCAAGAAACGCCAGCACCTCGCATCGTGTGGTGGGAACACTTTCTGG
>JALSPT010000045.1 GCA_026985785.1 Anaerolineales bacterium | reverse complement strand
ACCTTTTTCCTTCCCCCGAAGCCGCGCTGGCGGCCTTCGACGACCTGGAAGCCCAAATCAGCGCCTTCGAGGCGCACCGCGACACCCTGCGCCCCGACCTCCCCGCCGAGCAGTTCGTCGCCATGCTGCACGAACTGGAAGCGATCTACAAACTCGCCGAGCGGATCTACGGCTACGCCTCGCTGCGGTTTTCCGAAAACACGCAGGACGAAGAGGCGCAAAATCTGCTGGGGCGGGTGCGCCAGCAGATGGCGCAGATGGAAAACCGCCTGCTGTTCTTCGACCTGTGGTGGAAGGCGCTGGACGACGAAAACGCGCAGCGCCTGCTGGCCGCGGTGGGCGATTGCCGCTATTTTCTGGAGAAAAAGCGCCTCTACCGCCCGCATACGCTTTCCGAGGCGGAAGAGAAAATCGTCAACCTGAAAGACAGCACCGGCGCAGCCGCCCTCATCACCCTCTACAGCGCCATCACCAATCGCTACACTTTCAAACTGGAGGTGGACGGCGAGACCAAAGAACTCACCCGCGGCGAGTTGATGGTCTATGCCCGCCATCACGACCCCGCCCTGCGCGCCGCTGCTTACCAGGAACTCTACCGCGTCTACGGCGAGGATAGCAGCATCTTGGGGCAGATCTACCAGAACCTGGTGCGCGATTGGTACAACGAAAACATCCTGTTGCGCAAATTCGACAGCCCGATCGCAGTGCGCAACCTGGCCAACCACCTGCCCGGCCAGGTGGTGGACACCCTGTTGGAGGTGGCGCGGCAGCGCGCCGAGGTGTTCCGCCGCTTCTTCCGCCTGAAGGCGCGCTGGCTGGGCATGGAGCGCCTGCGCCGCTACGACATCTACGCCCCGGTCGCCCAATCCGACAAGACGTACGACTTCGGCCAGGCGGTGGACATGGTGCTGGCAGCCTACCGGCGCTTCGAGCCCAAAATGGCACAACTGGCCGAGCGAGTCCTGGCCGAGAACCATCTCGACAGCGAGGTACGCAAAGGCAAAAGCGGCGGCGCGTTTTGCAGCACCGTCAGCCCCGATTTCACCCCCTGGGTGCTGGTCAACTACCAGGGACGCCCGGACGACGTCGCCACCTTGGCCCACGAACTCGGCCACGCGGTGCATTCCATGCTGGCCGAGCACCACACCACCTTCACCCAGCACGCCATCCTGCCCCTCGCCGAGACCGCGTCCACCTTCGGCGAGATGCTGCTGGTGGACATGCTCTTGGAGCAGGAAACCGACCCCGCCGTGCGGCGCGACCTGCTCTTCCGCCAGGTGGACGACAACTACGCCACCATCCTGCGCCAGGCCTACTTCGCGCTATTCGAAAAGCAGGCCCACGAGATGGTGCGCGACGGCGCATCCGTCCGCGACCTTGCCGCGGCCTATATGGACAACCTGCGCGACCAGTTTGGCGACGCGGTGGTGCTCAGCGACGAGTTCCGCTGGGAGTGGATCTCGATTCCCCACATCTACCACGCGCCTTTCTATGTGTATGCCTATGCCTTCGGGCAACTGCTCGTGCTTTCGCTCTACCGGCGCTATCAAGAAGAAGGCGCGGCCTTCATCCCGCGCTATCTCGACCTGCTGGCCGCGGGCGGCTCCAAGCCGCCGATGCAAATTTTGCAGGAAGCCGGGGTGGACGTCACCCAGGCGGCCTTCTGGCACGGCGGCTTCGACCTGCTGGCGCAATGGGTGGCGCAGTTGGAGGCCCTGCCGCAGCAGTAGGGGCACCGAGGCAGCCCCAAAAGCATCCACCGAGGACACCGATGTTCGCCGCAAGGCACGCTCTCGGTACCCTCGGTGGACGCCACGGGCGAAGTTAGAGTTTTGTTAAAGCAAAGCACCTCGCTTGATTTTGCCCCTGTGATGGCATACAATCTAAAAAGGGGCAACACCCACACGACCGCAACATAGCGAGGTGCCCATGGAATACAAAGATTATTACAAAATCTTAGGTGTGGACCGCAACGCCAGCGCGGAGGAAATCAAAAAAGCCTACCGCAAACTGGCTTTGAAATACCATCCCGACCGCAACCCGGGTGACAAGGTTGCCGAGGAAAAATTCAAAGAAATCAACGAGGCCTACCAGGTGCTTTCCGACCCGGAAAAACGGGCGAAGTACGACCGCTTCTCGACCACTTACCAGCACTGGCAGGCCAGCGGTGGACAGGCGCCCTTCGACTGGGGCGCGTGGGGCGGTGGCGCGCCCGGCGGGGTGCGGGTCGAATTCCGCGACCTGGACGACCTGCTGGGCGGCATCGGCGGCTTCTCCGATTTCTTCCGCAACCTGTTCGGCGGGTTCGGCGGCGCGGACTTCGGCGGGATGGGAAACGCCGGCCCCGACGTGCGCACCACCCGCCGACGGCGTCGCCCGGCGGCGTATGAGCAGCCGATCGCCATCACTCTGCAGGAAGCCTACCACGGCTCGACCCGCCACATCGCCGTCAACGGGCGGCGGCTGGAGGTCAAAATCCCGCCCGGCGCGCGCACCGGCACCAAAATCCGCCTGCCGGAGGCCGTGCCCCTGCCCGATGGCAGCAAGGCCGACCTCTACCTGGTGGTCGAGGTGATGCCCGACCCGCGCTTCGAACTCCAGGGGCACGACCTGCACACCGAGGTGACCGTCGACCTTTACACCGCCGTGCTGGGCGGCGAAGTCAAAGTGCCCACACCGGCAGGCGATGTGCTGCTTACCATCAAGCCCGGCACCCAGCCCGATCAGGTTTACCGCCTGCGCGGGCGCGGGATGCCGTACCTCAAAAACCCCACCCGCCACGGGGATCTGTACGTCCACGTCAAAGTGGCTTTACCCAAACATCTCTCCCCCCGCGAGAGGGAACTTTTCACCGAACTGGCGCGGCTGGCACGACGATGAGCCGCGCCGTTTGCTTTTCCCATCCCCCTTCCAAGGAGCGCTTATGAGCACTCAAAAACGCCTTTCCCTGCTGTTGGTGCTGACATTCCTGGCGGCGCTGTCGATGGCCTGCATCGTCACCCTGCCCTTTTCCGCCGGCGCTCACCACGCGGCGGAAACATCGCCTCAAGCCAACCCCTTGCCCACCGTACCGGCACTGGGTTCACCGCCCGCCGCCACGCCACCCGCAACGAGCGGCAACCCGGCCCTCACCCAAAACGCCCCTTCGCTGGAAACCCGGCTGATCGACCTCTATCGCACGGTATCGCCGGGCGTGGTGGCCATCCGGGTGTACGCTTCCCAGGGGAACGGCCAGGGCTCCGGCTTCGTGTACGACAAACAGGGGCACATCGTCACCAACCTGCACGTCGTGGATGGCGCCGACAAAATCGAGGTGGACTTCCTCGACGGCCAAAAATACTGGGCGCACGTCGTCGGCACCGACCCCGACTCCGACCTGGCCGTCATCCAGGTGGAAGATGCCCCCGCGGAGGCGCTGCATCCCTTGCCGCTGACCGACTCCGACAAGGTGCAGGTCGGTCAGATCGCGGTCGCCTTCGGCAATCCTTTCGGGCTGAAGGGCACGATGACCGTCGGCGTGGTGTCGGCGCGCGGGCGCACGCTGCCCTCGGAGCACGAAGCCCAGCAGGGCGGCTACTTCACCGCCGGTGATGTGATTCAAACCGACGCCCCCATCAACCCCGGCAACTCCGGCGGGCCGCTGGTTGACCTGAAAGGCGAGGTCATCGGCATCAACCGCGCCATCCGCACCACCAACATGACGGCCTTCGGCGAGCCTTCCAACAGCGGCATCGGCTTTGCGGTGCCGAGCAACATCGTGCGGCGGGTGGTGCCTGCGCTGATCAAAACCGGCCATTACGATTACCCCTACTTAGGCATCAGCAGCATAGACGACCTCACCTTAGCCGACGTCGAACAACTCCACCTGCCGCAAACCACCGGCGCTTACGTCGTTTCGGTGGTGCCGGGTAGCCCCGCCGACCAAGCCGGAGTGCATGGTGCGGTCCCTCTGAGCGAACGCTCTTCCGACGAAAGCCTCCCCCCGGGCGGCGACCTGATCGTCGCCGTGGATGGCCGCCCGGTGCGCGAGTTCAACGACCTGCTTCACTACCTTTTCCAATACACCCGCCCAGGCGATACGATCACCCTGACCGTGCTTCGCGACGGCAAGAAGATCAACCTGCAACTCACCTTAGGCAAACGCCCTCGCTGAGGGGCCTACCAGGCCGTCCCGGCCTCCGCGGGTGGTTTGCCCCCACCAAAGGAGGTTGCCATGCCTGAACACGTGGTCACCGAACAAGCCTTGCGGGAACTGGCCGCCCGCGCTTTCGACACTCCGGTGCTCTCGGTGTATCTCGACACCACCCCCGAAGCCGGGAACGCCGACGACCACCGGGCTCGGCTGCGCGGGATGCTGAAGAAAAGCACCCTGCAAGCCGACGCCGAGGCCATATTGCGCTACTTCGAGCAGGCGCACGACTGGCGCGGGCGGGGCGTGGCGGTGTTTTCCGCCCAGGACGCCGATTTCTTCCAGGTTTACACCATGCAAGTCGGCCTGCGCGATCAGGTGTGGGAAGGCCGCCATCCCTATGTCCGCCCGCTGGTGGCGCTGTTCGACGCTTATGGCTACTACGGCGTGGTGTTGATTGACAAAGAGCGCGCCCGGTTCTTCTTTTTCCACCTGGGTGTATTGGAAGAGCAAGAAGGCTACGAAGGGCAAGAAGTGCGCAAAGTCAAAGCAGGCGGCGGCTCGTCGGCTCCCGGGCGACGGGTGGGCGCGCCCGGGTTGGACAACTATCTTGCAGAGGTCATCGAGCGCAACATGCGGGAGGCAGCCCATGCCGCCATGCGCTTCTTTACCCGCCATAAAGTGCGCCGCATTTTGATCGGCGGCAGCGAGGAAAACACCGCGCTCTTCCGCAAGATGCTCCCCCTGCGGTGGCAAAGCCTGGTGGTGGGCACTTTCCCGATTGAAATGCGCGCCAGTCATGCCGAGGTATGGCAAAAAGCCATGGAGGTCGGTGCAGAAGCCGAGCGCAAGCAGGAAGCCCGGCTGATCGAACGGGTGCGCGTCGAGGCCGCCAAAGGCGGGTTGGCCGTGACCGGCCTGGACGAGACCTTGGGGGCAGTGTACGAAGGGCGGGCGCGCCTGGTGGTGGTGGAAGAAGGCTATCGCGAGGCCGGCTACCGCTGCACCGGCTGCGGCTTCCTCACCACGCAGCCGCTGGAAGCCTGCCCCTTCTGCGGCAGCCCGCTGGAGGAAGTGCCCGACGCGGTGGAACTGGTCGTGCGCCAGGCCATCGACAAGGGCACCGAGGTCGAAATGGTGCCCCATCCGCTGGACGACATCGGGCACATCGGCGCGCTGCTGCGCTATTGAATCCCAACGCCCACACGAAAGCCGCCTCCGGTTCGGAGGCGGCTTTTTTACAACGCCTTGCAGCAAGGCTAATCGGCAAAGACGGGCAAATGCCCCAGCGCGATGATCTCGCGCCACTTGGCGCGGTCGCCCTCGGTGAAAATGGCCGCCTCGGCCACCACCTGCCCGCCCGCTTTCTCCACCACCAGCCGCATTCCCTGAAGGGTCGAGCCGGTGCTGATGACGTCGTCCACAAGCACCACGCGCTTGCCCTCCAACAGCGGGCGGTCCTTTTCGTCCAGGTACAGCGTCTGGGGCTGGCCGGTGGTGATGGAAAGGGTCTCGGCCTGGATAGTGTCGCCCATGTAGGGTTTATAGGCCTTACGGAGCACGACGTACGGCTTTTGCATCCGCACGGCCAGGGCATAGATCAAAGGAATGCTCTTGGCCTCTGCCGTCACCAAAACGTCGAAATCCACTGCCTGCAACCGCTCGGCCAGCGCGCTGGCGGCGGCCTCGGTGAGTTCCACGTCGCCCAAAATGTTGAGCACGGCAATCCGCACCCCCGGGGCCACTTCGAACAGCGGCAGATCGCGCTTTACCCCGGCGATTTCCACCGGATAGACCTGACGTTCAGCGCCCATCATTTCCTCCTCGAAAGTTACCATGTGGCAGATTGGGGCGTATGCCCAACCCATTATACCCGCGCCGCCGCTCAGCGCAAAACGGCAACCGCCCCATAGCCGACCACCGACTGGTAGTCGCCGGTGACGTCGCCGGAAGACGCCCGCTTCAGCACCACGCCGCGCTGCGCCCCCAGCGCCTGAGTAGCCCAGAGCATGGCAGCGACAGGGCCTGCCCCGCAGGCAAAGGCTTCGCCTGCGGCGTCGGCGCGCAGCACCGCTTGCGGGTCGAGCGCCGCGATGTGCGCCAGCATGGCGGTATCCAGTTCGCGCGCCACGGCTTCGGGGTAGTAATGCGAAAGATCACTGCTGGCCACGATGAGCGCATCCCGCCCGGCCAGCACCTCGGCCAATGCCTCACCCACCGCCTGGCAGGTCGCGGGGCTGTAGTCGCGCATCATTAGGGGCAGCAGGCGAAACGGGCGCGCCAAGGCACGCTGCAGGAAAGGCAGTTCCATCTCCAGGGCATGCTCGGGGTCGTTTTTGACGGCCTGGGGCGCGACGCCCAGGCGCCGGCGAATACCCTCGCCCCACGTCGCCATCTCCTCCTGCGCCACCGGCACGCTTCCCAAAGGGGTCGCATAGGCGGCGTGGCCGGTGGTGAGCAACGGCTGGGGGTAAGGATAATGCATGGGCGAAAGCACGGCCACCACTTCCGGCGAGCGCCCTTGTACCGCGGCAAAAGCGTATCCCGCCACCGGGCCCGAGTACACGATACCGGCATGAGGTGCCACCAAACCAACAACCTCCCCTTCCAACGGCGGCAGGTCAGCCGCCGCCGCGGTTAGGTAGCCATCCACCAGGCGCGCCAGGTCTTCTGGCGAAGCCGGGTACCATGTCCCTGCAATCGGTGAAGGACGAATGTCTGTTGTCTGCCGAGCCCACATAGAACACCTCCAAGCCCTGACGAGATCATGCGCCTCCTTTCAAATTGTAGCATCAATGGCAAGCCCCTCCTCCAACCTGTGGATAACTCCCCTTTTTCTGTGGAAAACCCGCGGTAATTGTGGAAAACAAAAAAGCGACTTTGCGCGCGCGCCCCAAGAAATGGTGGTAATGAGGCCATCTTTTCCAGATATGGCGGCGCGATAACCCTGTGGATAACGCGGGGAAAAGCGTGGAAAAGTTTTCCCCAAGCCATCCCCAACCTACCGGGAAAAGCCCACCCACCACCACCAGCACATAGCCCCCATCACCGGGCTCAGACAAAGGAAAATCGCCATATCTGGGGGCGGTGCAAAAGTTTTCCCCTTTTCCTCTTTCCTACGAAGACTACGATCTCCAATTCACCCTTCAAGGAAAAGGGAATTTCACCCCACTCCATTCCCCAAAAAAGAGCCCCCTCACGAGAAGGGGGCTGGGAAACGCTATGGGGAACGGTGCTTAGCGTAGGCCTTTCTTGGCCAGAAATTCATCCATGGCTGCCAACAGGGTGTCAATATCGCTCATTTGCAATTCACCCATGTGAGCAATGCGGAAAGTCTTGCCTTTCAGAGGGCCATAGCCATTGGCAATACGCATGTCGCGTTCCAGTAAGAAGGCATTGATTTCGTTCACATCCAAGCCGTGCGTGTTGCGAATAGCGGTCACGGTTTTGGAGCGGTAGCCTTCGGCGGCAAAGAGCGTCAATCCGCGGGAAAGTGCCCATTCATGAACGCGCTGGGCCATCGCTGCGTGACGGGCAAAGCGGTTTTCCAGCCCTTCGGCCAGAATGCGGTCCAACTGGTAGTCCAGAGCGTAAACCAGGGAAACGGCGGGGGTGGCCGGGGTTGAATCTTTCAAGCGATGTTTTTCCAGGCGCAGGAAATCGAAGTACCATCCACGATGGGGAACCTGTTCGGCGCGCGCCATGGCGCGATCGGAAACCGCACCCAGCGCCAGGCCAGGGGGCAGGGCCAGGCACTTTTGGGAAGAGGTGAGCACCATGTCCAGCCCCCAGGCGTCCATTTCCAGTTTCGCGCCGCCCAGGGAAGAAACGGCGTCCACGCAGATGAGGGTGTCAGGGCTCACTTCCCGTACAGCGGCTGCAATCTCTTTGATGGGGTTTTCCAGGCCGACGGAGGTTTCGTTGTGTACCACCGTGATGATTTCATAATGGTCTTGTTTCAGTGCCTGGGCCACCACGTCGGGCGTCACCGGTTGTCCCCATTCGATTTCCAGCCGAGTGACCTGCTTGCCATTGGTTTCTGCGACCTCGGCCCAGCGCTTGCCAAAGGCGCCGTTGACGCAGGCGAGCACTTTTTCTCGCGCCAAGTTGCGCACGGCGGCTTCCTGCAGTCCGGTACCGGAGGAGGCCGTGATGAAGACGCGATATTGGGTGTAGAAAAGTTGCCGGGCTTTTTGTTCGGCGCGATGGAAAATAGCCTCGAATTCGGGGCTGCGGTGAGGTAGGATGGGGCGTGCTTGCGCCTGGAGGACGTCTTCCGCCACATCTACAGGGCCGGGGACAAACATCGGGGACATGTTGAGCCTCCTTGCATCAGGAAATAACGTTCCTGCAAAATTGTATCACGCGAGATGCTATGGGCAAGCCCCCGGGAAAAGGAAGGGGAAGACCACACACCACAGTTTGTTAGCGTCGATGTACCACAGCGCGGCGACGATGAAGCAGAAGGCGAAAACAGCGAGAATGAGCAGGTAAAGCCACCAGCGGCGGGCGAGGGAGGAACGTCGCGGTGGCGCGGCGGGCGCAGCAGGCGGCGGTGGCGGTGGCGGTGGAGCAGGGGCGGCAGGCGCACGGGGAGACGGCGGTGGGGCGGCAGCCTGAATGGTGTCGGCGGCGACGGCCACCGTGGCGCCGGGATCGCCCACTTTTTCGTACACCAGAACCACCTGCGGCCCCAACCGGATTTCCTCGCCGCCCTGCAAAGGGCGTGGCACGGTGAGCCGCTGACCGTTGACGAAGGTGCCGTTGGTGGAGCCCAGGTCTTCGATGATATAGCCGTCGGCGGTTTGCCGTAGCCGGGCGTGACGACGGGAAATATCGGCTTCGGCGATGACGATATCGTTTTGTGCATCGCGTCCGATGTAGACCTCCGCGCTTTCCAGGGCGTAGGCCGTGCCGATGACACCCCCTGATTTGACAACCAAACGATAAGTCGCGGACATAGGGCCTCCTTTGGATGGAGCGGACGTAAATCTTGATTTAACTATAGCACAAAAATGGCGTCCTGCGGGTGGGCGAAAACTTCCAAAATCTCAGGCCGACGCCCGAAGACGCCGGCCTGACGCATGTGTGTGCTTCCCCACCCTGGCAGGTCAGAAAAACAGCGGATACTTTTGTGGCGCGAGGTCGTGGAACATGCGATATACCTTGAAGAACACTTCCTCCAGGTTGGGCTTGGAGAAGTAATCGCCGTCGAAGCCGTAGGCCGGGCGGTGGGGCTTGGCGGTGATGGTCAGCGGGGGCGCATCCAGCCACTCGAAGCCGTTTTGCACTTCCAGCACCTGCTGCAACATGTAGGCCGTGGCGCCGCCGGGCACGTCCTCGTCGGCGAAGACGATGCGGTTGGTCTTGCGCAGCGAATCGAGGATGATGCCGTGGATGTCGAACGGCAGCAGGGATTGGGCGTCGATGACTTCCGCGTCGATGCCCACCTCGGCCAGCCGCTCGGCGGCCTGCATCACGATGCGGCACATCGCCCCGTAGGTCACGATGGTGACGTCCTTCCCTTCCCGCAGCACTTCGGGCACGCCTAAGGGCACGGTGAACTCGCCCAGGTTGTCGGGCAGGCGTTCTTTCAGGCGGTAGCCGTTGAGCACCTCGATCACCAGCGCCGGGTCGGGGCTTTCGGCTTTCAGCAAGGTGTTGTAGAAACCGGCGGCGCGGGTCATGTCGCGCGGCACCAGGACGTGCATCCCCCGCAGCAAATCCAGCAGGCTGGCGATCAACGAACCGGAGTGCCACACGCCGACCAGCCGGTGGCCGCGGGTGCGCACGATGACCGGCGCCATCTGGCCGCCTGCCGAGCGCCACAGCATGGTTGCCAGGTCGTCCGACATGATTTGCAGCGCATACAGCAGGTAATCCAGATACTGGATTTCTGCAATAGGGCGCAGGCCACGCAGCGCCATGCCAATGGCCTGGCCGATGATGGTCACTTCGCGGATGCCGGTGTCGGAGACGCGCAGTTCGCCGTATTTGGCCTGCAGCCCTTTGAAAGCCTGATTGACGCCGCCCAGGTAGCCCACATCCTCGCCGAAGGCGATCACCCGCGGGTCGCGCGCTAACGCCAGGTCGAAGAAGCGGTTGAGCACGGCGTGGCCGGGCAGGGTGGGCGAATTCTCGGAAAACACCGGCGGCACCTCGGGCACGTGCAGCGCCGAGGTCGGCCACGGGCTGTAAAGGTGGGAGCCATAGCGTTCGACGTTCTCGGCTTCGTGATGGCTGCGCCAGCGGGCGAGCACCTCTTTGGCCGGATTGGCCGCATCGCGCAGCACCAGCAGCGCCTTGGAGGCGGCTTCCTGGATGTCTTTTCGCAGCAGCAGATCTTTCGCCAGCAAGTCGTTTTTGATTTCGTTCAGCGCGTCGCGGGTTTCCGGCGTGGTGGGGATTTCGTCCAGAATGTCGGCCAGCGATTGGGCTTCCTGCCGCATGGGAGCCAGGTAGGCCTGAAAGGCCTCTTTTTGAATGCGCAGCACCTCGGCGCGGGCCTCTTTTTCCAGCGCGTCCATCTCCTCATCGGTGGCGATGCCCTGCGTCACAATCCATTCACGGAATTTCCGCAGGCAGTCGTGCTCCTGTTCCCAGGCCAGACGCTCTTTGGATTTGTAGCGCTCGTGGCTGCCGGAGGTGGAATGGCCTTTCGGTTGGGTGAGTTCGGTGACGTGGATGATGGAGGGGATGTGCTCGGTGCGCGCCAGGTAGGCGGCTTCGGTGTAGGCTTCGACGAGGCCCGGGTAGTCCCACCCTTTCACGGTGAAGATTTCGTAGCCCGGCTTGCCCGCCCCTTCGCGGCGGAAGCCGGCCAGCACGGCGGAGAGGTCATTTTTGGTGATCTGGTATTTGCCGGGCACGGAAATGCCGTAATTGTCGTCCCAAATGGAAATCACCGCCGGCGCTTGCAACACGCCGATGGCGTTGACCGCTTCCCAAAACATCCCTTCGGCGCAGGTGGCGTTGCCGATCGTGCCCCACGCGACCTCGTTGCCCTGGCGGGAGAACTGGGTGAGGGCTTGCAGGTCGGGCAGGCGGCGGTAGAGCACCGAAGCGTAGGCCAGCCCCACCAGGCGGGGCATTTGCGAGCCGGTGGGGGAGACATCGGGGGAGGAGTTGACCTGGGTGGTTTGGGGCAGCCAGCGCCCATGCTCGTCGAGCAGGCGGCTGCCGAAGTGGTTGTTCATGTTGCGCCCGCCGGTGAGCGGGTCGTAGGCCACGTCGGCGTGGCCGTACACCTGGGCGAAGAACGTTTCCAGACTGTATTGCCCCACGGCCAGCATGAAGGTCTGGTCCCGGTAATAGCCGCTGCGCCAATCGCCGGGCCGGGCGGCGCGCGCCCAGGCCAGTTGGGGCACTTCTTTGCCGTCGCCAAAGATGCCGAATTGGGCATGACCAACCATCACTTCGCGATGCGCCATCAGGCTGGCCTGGCGGCTGCGGTAGCCCAGGAGGTAATCGTCCAGGATGTCCTTTCCCGTCAGGGTAAGGTGTTTGAACTTGAACTGCTTGTCCAGGTTAGGCATCGGAACCTCCTTCCGAGGGAGAGGAGCACAAGAAGAGAAAGTGGTTAACCCACAGACGCCCGCAAAGGGGCGCCTGGGGAGGTTTCAGATATGGATGGGTTCGCCTAAGACCACGTGGGCGGCTTCCATCAGCACTTCGCTCAGCGTAGGGTGAGCGTGGACGTTGCGGGCGATTTCCGCCGGGGTGATTTCCATCAAACGGGCTAAGGTCAGTTCGGGAAGCAATTCGGTGACTTCGGGGCCGACCATCTGCGCGCCCAGCACTTCGCCGTCCACCGCGTTGACCACCAGTTTGACCCAGCCGCTGCTCTCGCCCAGGCCCAACGCCTTGCCGTTGGCCTGGAAGGGGAAACGCCCCACTTTGACCTCGTAGCCGCGCTCGCGTGCCTGCGCTTCGGTGAGGCCAAAAGCGGCCACCTGGGGCGAGGTGTACACCGCGCGCGGCATGGCGTCGTAGTCCAGTGTGATGGTTTCGGCGCCAGCGATGTTTTCGGCGCACACGATGCCCTGCGCCGAGCCGACGTGGGCCAACATCATCTTGCCGGTGACGTCGCCAATCGCCCAGATGCCGGGGATGTTGGTCGCCATACGGTCGTCCACCTCGATGGCGCCTTTGGGCGTCAGGCGGATGCCCAGGTCTTCCAGCCCCAGCCCTTCGCTGTTGGGACGGAAGCCGATGGCCACGAGCACTTGTTCCGCTTCCAGGGTGTCGGCGCCTTTCTTGCCGCTCACTTTCACCTGCACGCCCTCTTTGGCAGCCTCGACGGCCTCTACCTTGGTGCCGGTGAGCACTTTGATGCCCCGTTTGGCGAAAGCCTTGCCCAACTCGGTGCCCAGTTCGGGATCTTCCATGGGCAGCAGCGTGGGCAGCATTTCCACCACGGTCACCGGCACGCCGTAGGCGTTCCACACAGTAGCAAATTCCACGCCGATGGGGCCGCCGCCGATGATGATGGCCGACTTGGGCGTGCGGGTTTGTAAAATCGCTTCGCGATAGGTGAGAATGCGTTCGCCGTCGGGCGTCACACCGGGCAACATGGCCGGTTTGGCGCCGGTGGCAATCACGATGTTGCGGGTGTGGAGGGTGGTTTCACCTTCTTCGGTTTGCACCACCACCTCGGCGGGCGAAGCCACCCGCGCCGTGCCCATCACGACGTCCACTTTGTTTTTCTTCATCAAAAAGCCGACCCCCTTGGTCAATCGGGCGGCCACCTTGCGGCTGCGTTTGACCGCCGCGGCGTAGTCCAGTTCCAGACCGGAGACCGAAAAGCCAAAGTCCTTGCCTTTCTTGCGCAAAATGTAAGCGATCTCGGCGTTGCGCAAGAGGGCTTTGGAGGGCACGCAGCCGATGTTCAGGCACACGCCGCCCAGCCATTCCTTGTCCACGATGGCGGTTTTCAGGCCGAGTTGTGCGGCGCGGATGGCGGAAACGTAACCCGCCGGCCCTGCGCCGATGATGACGACATCGTAAAGTGCCATGGGAGACCTCCGGGGTGGTGAGTGGTTGCCTGGTTGCCTGGTTACTGGGTGACTTGGTTACCTGGTCGCGTGGGCGACAAAGCAACCAAGGAACGAAGTAACCAGGTAACCAAGTAACGAAGTAACCAAGTAACCAAGTCACGGATCAACCAACGCCTATTGCCACATTTCCAAAATTTGCACTACCTTCCCCAAGAACATATCCGCCACCGCGCCGTCGAGCACGCGATGGTCGAAAGAGAGGGTGAGGTACACCATCGGGTGGATGGCGATGCTGTCGTGGCCCCATTCGTCGGTCACCACGATGGGGCGTTTTTTGATTGCGCCCACGCCCATGATGGCGACGTTGGGCTGGTTGATGATGGGGGCGGCGAACAGCGAGCCGGTCACGCCGTGGTTGGTCACGCTGAAGGTGCTGCCGCTGATTTCGTCAGGGCGCAGTTTGCGGCTGCGGGCGCGCTCGGCGAGGTCGTTGACCGCTTTGGCCATCCCCAACAGCGAGAGTTCGTCGGCGTGGCGCACCACGGGCACGATGAGGCCGTCGTCGCCCAGCGATACCGCCATGCCGATGTTGACTTCGCGATGCCAGATCAGCCCTTCTTCGCTCCAGGAAGTGTTGACGATGGGGAAGGCATGGAGGGCGTGGGCGGCGGCCAGCATGAAATAGGCGGTGTAGGTCAGGCGCACGCCGGCCTGAGCGTATTCGGCTTTGTGGGCGGCGCGATGGGCGGCCACCCGGCTGAGATCGGCTTCCATCACGGTCACGGCGTGCGGCGCGGTGAACTTGGAGCGCACCATGTGCTCGGCGATGGACTTGCGCATCCGGTTGAGCGGGGCGATGGTGTCGCCGGGCAGCATGGGGGCGGGCGCGGGCTGGGCTGCAGGCGGGGGTGTGGGTGCGCCCGTGGCCGAGGGCGCGGGGGCAGGGGCGGGTGGTGGGGGCGGCGGGGTGATGGTGGGGCCGCCCTGCTCGATGTAGGCCAGCAAATCGTTTTTGGTGATGCGCCCACCCAGGCCGGTGCCCTTCACCAATGCCAGGTTGATGCCTTTCTCGTTGGCCAGTTTGGCCACGATGGGCGAGATGTAGCCCAGTTGGGGGTGGCGTCCGGGCTTGTAATGCTCCGGCGGAGGCGGCGGTGCGGCGGGCGGCGCTGGAGGTGTGGAAGGCTGGACGGGATGCGGCGGCGCTGGTTCGGGTGGGGCTTCTGGCGTGGGGGGCTGGGCCGCCGGTGCGCTTTTGCCTTTCCCTTCGGGCACCGTTTCGCCCGGCTCACCGATGTAGGCGATCACTTCCCCCACCGCAACGGTCGCGTTTTCGGGATAGAGGATCTTCAGCACGGTGCCCGAGGCCGGTGCCGGGATCTCGGTATCCACCTTGTCCGTCGCGACCTCCAACAACGGTTCCAGTTCTTCGACGCGCTCGCCTTCTTGCTTCAGCCAGCGGGAAATCGTTCCTTCGACCACCCCTTCACCGAGTTTGGGCAAGCGAACTGCTATGGGCATGGGAAGCCTCCTCCTGAGTCAAAGTTAAATGCAAAGGGAGCGGCTCAACCGCTCCCCGGCAACAGGCAGACGCGTGGGCAGGATAATCATGGCAAGGACGATCAGAAAGCGCACCATCCCACGCATCGCGGCCATCCTCCAAAAGGGCTTTACTTCCTCTTACCATTTTACCAAATCCCCTTTGGGACGCAACCGACTTGGCGGCACAATTTGACACCCGCCCTAAAATCGGCGATAATGAGAGTGCCGACCCGACCCGTCAGGCGGGCACGGCCTTGATCGCTGCCTGTGATTTCTCCCCGGCCCCTACCCTGAAAGGAGGGAACCATGTCTACTACTTCCCCTGTAAGCGCGTCCCCATCTGAGCACCGTAAAAAGGTCACCACGCGTACCCTGCGGTTGAAAAAGCGCCGCGGCGAGCCGATCACCATGTTGACGGCCTACGACTACCCCTCGGCGGTGGCCGTGGACCGCGCCGGCACCGACGTCATCCTGGTGGGTGATTCCTTGGGGATGGTGGTGCTGGGCTACGAGACCACCCTGCCGGTCACGATGGACGACATGCTGCATCATTGCAAAGCGGTGGCGCGCGGGGCAAAGTACGCGCTTTTGGTGGGCGATATGCCGTTCATGTCCTACCAGGTTTCCGTCGAAGAGGCGGTGCGCAACGCCGGGCGTTTTTTGCAAGAGGCAGCCATGGATGCCGTCAAACTGGAAGGCGGGCGTGAGCGCCTGGAGGCCATCCGCGCCATCGTGAGGGCGGGCATTCCGGTGATGGGGCACATCGGCCTCACGCCGCAAAGCGTGCATCAACTGGGTGGCTTTCGCGCCCAGGGCAAAACGGCTGCCGCGGCCAAACGCCTGGTCGAGGATGCGCTCGCCCTGCAGGATGCTGGGGTGTTTTCCCTCGTGCTGGAATCGGTGCCTGGCCAACTGGCGGCGCTGATTTCCGAGAAGTTGGAAATTCCCACCATTGGCATTGGCGCGGGGGTGGGGTGTGACGGCCAGGTGCTGGTCTTTCACGACCTGCTGGGCTTGTTCGACCGCTTCACGCCGCGTTTCGTCAAGCAGTACGCGCGGCTCCACGAGGTCATTGGCGAGGCGTTGGCGGCTTACAACGCGGACGTCCGGGCGCGGCGGTTCCCTGCCGAGGAGCATACGGTCACGATGAAGCCTGAAGAATGGGAAGCGCTGCTGGAAATG
>JALSPT010000044.1 GCA_026985785.1 Anaerolineales bacterium | reverse complement strand
GCTGAGCGTTGCGGGGGTGCACTCAAATGTTGTAGATAAGGCTATCGTATGGCCAGATCTCTCCCCACCCCCTGGCGGAGGCTGTCCTTCGTGAGGACAGCCTCCGCCTTCCCCCCTCCCCTCCCTTACTGAAGGGAGGGGAGGGGGAGGCCGCCGTAGGCGGCGGGGGAGGAGTGAGATCCTAAAAAGTGCTTCTACGACATTTGCTTGCACCCGCGTTGCGGCGCCGAAGGAGAACGGCAAGCGCCCCGAGGGGGTCGGGGCGCTTTGCAAGACGGTGAGGGGCTGTTACTTCAGTTCGATGACCGCGCCAGCGGCTTCCAGTTCCTTCTTGGCTTCCTCGGCAGCCTCTTTGCTGACGGCTTCGAGGATCTTCGAGCCGGGGGTCTCGGCCACGGTCTTGGCCTCCTTCAGGCCCAGCGAGGTCAGTTTGCGGATGGCCTTGATGACCTCGATCTTCTTGGGGCCGGTTTCCTTCAGGATGACGTCGAACTCGGTCTTTTCCTCTTTTTCCTCTTCGGCAGCGCCACCGCCAGCCACAGCGGCCACGGCCACGGGCGCAGCAGCGGAAACGCCCCATTTTTCTTCCAGCATCTTGACGAGTTCGGCAGCCTCCATCACGGTCAGGCCGCTCAGTTCTTCTACCAGTTTTTCCAAATCAGCCATGATTTAGAGCCTCCTTCTGTAAATTTGCAAGAGATGTGAGTGAGTGGTTTTTAGGCAGCCGCGGGGGCTTCTTTTTCGCTGTAGGCCTTGAGCACGGCGGCTACCTGGCGGCCAGGCTCGGCCAGCAAACGGGCCAGTTGGCTGGCCGGGGCCATGATGGTGCCCAGCAGTTGTGCCCGCATCACGGGCAGCGGCGGCAGGGCGGCCAGCGCCTTGACTTCGTCGGCAGTCATCATTTGCTTCTCGAGGAAGCCCACTTTGATCTCGACGGGCTCGTGCCCTTTGGCGAAATCCACGATGGCTTTGGCCACGGCCGGCGGGTCTTCCAGCGCAAAGGCGATCGCCGTGCTACCGCTCAGGGCCTCTTCCGGCACGGGATAGCCCGCGGCCTCGAAGGCGCGTTTGAGCAAAGTGTTCTTGGCGACCATGAAACGGCCACCAGCCTCACGAACGGCATTGCGCAGTTCTTCGATCTGCGGCACATTCAAGCCCACATAGGTGGTAATCACCACGGCCTGGCTATCGCCGAGCAAGGCTTCGTATTGTGCTACCAACGCTTGTTTGCGTTCTCTGGTTAGTGCCAAGCGCATTCACCTCCTTTCTCTTAGGATAAAACAAACGGCCTTTCCCCGCCGAAACGAGGCAAAGACCGCGCGAAAGTCCTCAGGGGAAATTCGGCCATCTTCACCTCGGCAGGCAGTTTAAGCCTTGTGGCACCTGCTTTCTTCGGCGAAGCACACCGTTTATTCGCTTGTGGGGTGGTACGGTTTACTCCGGTGGTTCCATGGCCTGCGCCAGGTTGGGGTCGACCCGGATGCCGGGCCCCATCGTGGGGGCCAGCGCCACGCGCCGCATGTACGCGCCTTTGGCTGCGGCGGGGCGGGCTTTCTTGACGGCATCTACCACGGCGGCCATGTTATCATACAATTGCTTTTCGGTAAAGGAAACCTTGCCGATGGGGACGTGGATGTTGGCGCCTTTGTCCACGCGGAACTCCACCCGCCCGGCTTTGGCTTCTTTGATGGCGCGCGGAATGTCTTCCGCTGGCACCAACGTCCCGGCTTTGGGGTTCGGCATCAGGCCGCGCGGGCCGAGGATGCGCCCCAAGCGGCCAATTTTGCCCATCATATCCGGCGTAGCGATCGCGACGTCGAAGTCGGTCCAGCCGCTTTGGATCTTCTTGATGAGTTCGTCGTCTTCGGCGACGTAATCCGCCCCCGCCTCTTTGGCCAGGCGGGCGCCCTCGCCCTGGGCAAAGACCAGGACTTTGACCTCCTTGCCCAGGCCGTGCGGCAGCACCACGGTGCCGCGCACCTGCTGGTCGGCGTGGCGGGGATCCACGCCCAGCCGCATGTGCAGTTCTACCGTCGCATCGAAGTTGGCATAAGAGGTTTCCTTGGCCAGTTTGATGGCTTCTTCGGGGGAATACAGCCGCTGGCGGTCGATTTTCTTGGCGGCTTCCAGGTATTTCTTTCCACGCTTTGCCATGAGTTCCTCCTGGTGGTACGAACGGGCAAAAGCCCTCCCACGGGATTAGTCAACCACCTCGATGCCCATGTTGCGGGCGGTGCCTTCGATCATGCGCATGGCCGCCTCGATGTCGTGGGCGTTGAGGTCTTTCATTTTCATTTGGGCGATTTCCCGCACCTGCTCGCGGGTCACCTTGCCGACTTTTTCGCGATTGGGCACGGAAGAGCCTTTCTCCACACCGGCGGCCTTTTTCAGCAGCACGGAAGCAGGCGGGCTTTTCAGTTTGAAGGTGAACGAGCCGTCGGTATAGATGAAGATTTCGGCGGGGATGATTTCGCCCATCTTGTCGCGCGTTTTGGCATTGTATTCTTTGCAGAATGCCATCAGGTTGACGCCGTGGGGCGCCAGTGCGGGGCCAATGGGCGGCGCGGGGTTGGCTTTCCCGGCCTCGATTTGCAACTTGACAACAGCCTTGAGTTTCTTTGCCATGGTTTGCTCCTTATCGTGGTCTTAGCGGGCTTATTTTGGGAAGCCCTCCCACACCCGACCGGTCGGTCAGGCCCTTTCGACTTGCAGAAAATCCAGTTCGACGGGCGTTTCGCGCCCGAAGAAGTTGATCAGCACGCGCACTTTGCCGCGTTCCATGTCAATTTCGTCCACTCTGCCGTGGAAATCGTGGAACGGCCCTTCGACGATGCGCACCCGTTCGCCTGGGCGGAAGGTGACTTTGATGCGCGGCGTTTCCGATTCCATCCGCTTGAGGATCTGTTGCACTTCCTCGGGGCGGAGGGGGGTTGGTTCGTCACCCATCCCCACGAAGCCAGTCACGCCGGGGGTGTTGCGCACCACGTACCACGAGTCTTCGGTGAGGATCATGTTGACGAGGATGTAGCCGGGGAAGATGCGGCGCTCGACGGTGCGGCGTTTGCCGTCTTTGACCTCGATTTCCTCTTCGGTGGGGACGACGACGTCGAAAATCTTGTCCTTCATCCCCATCGATTCGATGCGCTGCTCCAGGTTGTGGCGCACTTTGTTTTCGTAGCCAGAATAGCAATGGACGACGTACCACGCGCGCCCATCGTCGGCCTCGGCTTCTTCCGTGGTCGTTTCGGGGGATGGCGTTTCGGTCGGTTCTTCTTCCGGTGCGACCGTTGAGCGTTCTTCTTCCATCGTCATCACAACCTCACCCCTGCCGGGTGGCAGTTCTTAGCCCAGAATCAGGGCGAACAGTTTGGTGAACAGCCAGTCGAAGAAACCCAGGAAGGCGGCCATGAACACGGTGACCGCCGTCACCACGATCGTGAGCCGCCAGGCTTCTTCGCGGGTAGGCCAACTGACCTTTTTGAGTTCGCCGCGGGTTTCGTAAAACAGGCGCTGGATGGCGTTGCGTTGCTTGCGGGCGGGGCGTTTGGCGGCCTGTTTTTTGGCCGGCGGGCGGGGTGCCTCGGCAATGGCTTTCCCCTCGCCGCCCGAAGATACGGCAGTAGCCTGCCGTTTGGCGGCGGCTTCGGCTTTGCGCTGCTTGCGGGTTTTGGTTTTCTTTTTTGCCACGGACAACTCCTTGGAACAGCGTTGCCGGATTACGGATAAAACGCCGCCATTACAGCGGCGTTGTTCAGGCAGGCCAGGAGGGACTCGAACCCCCAACCGCCGGTTTTGGAGACCGGTGCTCTGCCAAATTGAGCTACTGGCCTGTATCCAGGGGCGGGCTTGGGTGCCCGCCCCTGATTATACCACAGCGTGGGTTAGCGGGTTTCGCGATGCAGCGTGTGACGGCGGCAGCGGGGGCAGTATTTCCGCAGTTCCAACCGCGCCGGGTCGTTGCGCCGGTTCTTCTCGGTTGTGTAGTTACGCTCTTTGCACTCGGTGCAAGCCAGCGTAATCACAATCCGCACGCCTTTTTTCTTGGCCATGACGCACCTTTAGTCCAGGATCTCGGTGACCACGCCGGCGCCCACGGTCAGGCCGCCTTCGCGGATGGCGAACTTGCTGCCCTGCTCCAGCGCCACCGGCTTCAGCAACTCCACCACCATGTTCACATTGTCGCCCGGCATCACCATCTCCACGCCTTCCGGCAATTGGATCGTCCCGGTCACATCCGTCG
>JALSPT010000043.1 GCA_026985785.1 Anaerolineales bacterium | reverse complement strand
CCATTGGACGAAGTTCCAGCCCGTGTGGGGAATCTTGAGCCCTTGTTCCCGGATCTCCGGGGGAAAGGCCACCACCCGACCGGGCAACAACCCCAGCCCGTGGTGGACGCCCATTTCCTCACCGATTTCGAAGAGCGCCTGCATCCCGACGCAGATGCCCAACAGGGGCGCGCCGCGCCGCACGGCCTCCAGCACGGCTGCTTCCAGGCCGCTTTGGCGCAGCCCGGCCATGAAGTCGCCAAAGGCGCCCACGCCGGGCAGCACCAGCCGTTCCCCGTGACGCACCACCTCGGGGTCGGCGGTGCGCACCACCTGGGCGCCTACCGCTTCCAAGGCTTTGTGTACCGAGCGCAGGTTGCCCGTGCCAGCGTCGACGAGCACGATGGAGAAATTCATGGTTTGGACCTCGCAATCGGTTTTGCCGGGCGCTACACCTGGTCGTCGACGCCCAGGCGGCGCAACAAGGCTTCCAGTTCTTCATCGGAATAGTAGTAGATGGTCACCGCTCCCCCCTTGCGGGAGTGTTTCAGCCGCACCTTGGTGCCCAAGACGGCTTCCAGGCGGCTTTCCAGCGCCTGAAGTTCCGGCCTTGGCGGGCGGCGGCTGGCGCGTGAGGGCGTAGGCCGTTCCCCGTTCAGGCGGCGCACCAGTTCTTCGGTTTGACGGACGGTGAGCCCCCGCCCAATGACCGTTTGCAAAGCGGCTGTTTGGGCTTGGGGTGAGGCGAGCCCCAGGAGCGCGCGGGCGTGCCCTTCGCTGATGCGCCCTTCCAGCAGCGCCTCACGCACCCGGGGCGCCAGTTTTAGCAGGCGCAAGGTGTTGCTCACCGCGACGCGGCTTTTGCCCACCCGCCGCGCAATCTCGTCGTGGGAAAGGCCGAATTCCTCGTGCAACTGGCGGTAGGCTTCCGCGGTTTCCAGGGGGTTAAGGTCGGCGCGTTGCACGTTTTCGATGAGTGCCAGTTCCAGCAATTGCTGTTCGCTGGCCTCGCGCACTACGGCGGGCACGCGCGCCAACCCTGCCAGTTTGGCTGCCTGCAAACGGCGCTCGCCAGCGATGAGGATATACCCCTTGCCCTCGGCATCTTGTGTCACCACCAGCGGTTGGATGACGCCGTGTTCGCGGATGGAGGCTGCCAGTTCTTCCAGTGCTTCGGCAGAAAAATGGCTGCGCGGCTGGCGTGGGTTGGGGCGGATGGCCTCCACCGGCAGCATAGCGATGCCGTCGGAAGGCAGGCGGCTTTCGCCTCCGGGGATCAGGGCGTCCAACCCTTTGCCAAGCCCACCTCGTCGTCGTCCCATCTCAGTCATCCTCTCCAAGGGGCGGCACGGCTACGCCGTCGCCGGTGAGCAGTTCCCGCGCCAGCGCCGCATAGGCCTGGGCGCCCCGCGATTGGGGCGCGTACGCCGAAACGGGCATCCCGTAGGATGGCGCTTCGGCCAGCCGCACGCTGCGCGGGATGATGGTGTGAAAGACTTTGTCGGGGAAATGTTTTTGCACCTCGGCCACCACGTCGCCTGCCAACTTGGTGCGCCCGTCGAACATGGTCAGGACGACGCCCCGGACGTCCAACTCGGGGAATAGCGCCTGGCGCACTTTGTCCAGCGTCTGGGTGAGAAGCCCCAGCCCCTCCAGGGCGAGATATTCGCACTGCACGGGGATGAGGACGCCATCGCGAGCAGCCACCAAGCCGTTGATGGTCAATACGCCCAACGAAGGGGGGCAGTCGATCAGGATGTAGTCGTAGCGGCTGGCAACCGGTTCCAGCGCCCGGCGCAGGCGGAGTTCGCGCCCCAGTTCGTTGACCAGTTCGACTTCAGCCCCGGCCAGCGCGGGTGAAGCCGGCAGCAGCGAGAGTTTCAGGCGAGGGTTGTGGAGAATCAGGGGGGCAACGGGCGATGCTCCCAACAACACTTCATAGGTGCCGCCGCGCACCCGATGCTTGTCCACCCCCAGGCTGGAGGTGGCGTTGGCTTGGGGGTCGAGATCCACCAGCAGCACGCGTTGGCCGTAGTAGGCCAGGTAAGCCCCCAGGTTGATGGCCGTCGTGGTCTTGCCCACGCCGCCTTTTTGATTGACCAGGGTATAAATGCGAGACATGAGCACTCCGTCAGCGGGAAGATGCTAAAGCGGTGGCGATCTCTTCCGGTGTGGGGATGGCAGCCAGGCCGGGGCGGGTGACCGAGGCAGAGGCCAGCCGCACGGCAAAACGGGCGGCGGCCAGCGGGTCGCGCGTATGCGCCAGGCGGACGAAGAAGGCGGCGGCGAAGATGTCGCCTGCGCCGATCGTGTCCACCACTTGGGCGATGGCAGGCGCGGCCACGGCGTGGGCGTTCCCTTGCCAGAACACCGTGGCGCCCTCCGCGCCGCGGGTGAGCACCAACACCGGGACGTACTCGGCCCATTGGGCGGCCAGGGCTTCGTCGCCGTCGATGTCTTCTATGCTCAAGACTGCCGCGGTGGCTTCCCCAAGCACCTTTTCTGCTTGGGGCCATACCGAGGGATGCACCATCCCATCTGCTTCCCAGCGGCGCAGCCAGCCCTGCGGCGTCACACCTATGAAGCGTCCGGCAGCCCGCCGGATGGCCTCCGCGGGGATTTCGCGGGCGATGGGTGCGAAATGCACGATCGGCGCCCGCAGCCACGCGGCGGGGATGCTATCCGGCGGAATGGACGCGGCAAGTGCCTGTAACTGCAAAATGCGCCCCTGCGGGCCTTCGGTGAGGGAAAACGTCGTCGTGGCCTGCGAGGGAATGCAGTGTACCTTCACGTGGGCTGCGAGAAGATCCTTGGGCACCTCGGCGCAGGAGGTCACCACGCAGGGGCGCAGGCCCAATCCTTGCACGGTGAGCGCTGCATAGGCTACACTCCCACCCGGGCGCGCGCCGTGGGGGGTAATGTCCTGGCTGACGTGGCCGACGACGAGATAATCGCAAGAAGGCACAAAAGAATTATACCCGAAGACGTCATTGCGGGGCGTCGAATTGCCCGTGGTGCTCTTTCCCTGCTTTGGGGTGTGTAGGGCTTTTACAAGCAGGAGTTACGTGGTTGCACCACGAGCACGGTTTTCCAGATGCTTAGGCTCTTCTCCTCTCCCAAAGGGAGAGGAGGAGACAGGCCTTGACTGCTGAGGTGAGCGCACAATCTGCATGGATGTTCTCCCAACTGCGTAAATCCTGTTACAAGGTGATGATTGATTGCGTTTGTGTTGCATAGATTGCAAAAACATTGCCAAAAAATGTGTTAAAATTACTTCCCTAGGCAGATCTTCGTTTGCTTTCCTTAGAGCTGTTAGTTTCTCGGTTTTGGAGTGAGAGCAACTTATGAACAAGCATTTCTTGTCTTTGAAGCGACAATGCCTCTCGTGGTGGGTGGCCGTGCTGCTTGCTGTGTTGTGGGGCGCAGCGGGAACAGCACGGGCTTACGCGTGGGATCTGTGGCTGGTTACCAGTCATCACCGCATTTTGGTAATCCGCGATCTGCCCGGCGCGCCTGTGCAGACTGAGCGCCTTACTTATCCTTCCATCTCTGATGCTTATGAGGGGGCTTTGGGAGATTTTGCCTTTGCTCCGAACGGCAACCTTTATGGGATTTCGCTGACCTTAGGGACGCCAGCGGCGCTTTATGCCATCGATACAACGACGGGGGCTTTGACCAAGATAGGGGAGTTTCCCTTTGAGTGGGGCAACGCTTTGTACTTCGACCCGCGAAGCGGGCGAGGATATGTGGGCGGTGGTTTGGAGCACTGGCAGCCTTATGAGTTGCTGCATGGCTTCTATGTGTTCAATCAATATGACCCTGCCACAACTTACCTGTGGCATGACATGCGTTCCGATTTCCCTCGTGGGGGGTATACCGTTGGTTACACGTATTACAACGGCTACCTCTATGCTTTGTGGGGACAGGGGCACATGTACGCGCATACCATCTATCTATTGCGCATCACCGAAGACACCGCCGGCAACTTTGTCTCGTACGACAACCTTGGTGATTTAGAAAGCCACGGCATTCCTGAAGGGGGCGGGAATTTAGTCAGCGATGGGCAAACTTTATATGTCGTGTCGCCGTACAGCCTGTATGCAGTTGATCCGCGTACCAATCCAGCATCTTATACTAAAGTGCTCGATTTCGATTTGGAAAACGGTGAGACCGTGAATGGCGGCACCATCCCCTGGGCTGATTTGCAACTTGCGTTTACTCCTGGCGATAGGGAAACTATGGCAGGAGAGACCGTCGAATGGACGCTTGCCGTACACAACGCGGGGCCGCTTCCCGCCGAGCGGGTG
>JALSPT010000042.1 GCA_026985785.1 Anaerolineales bacterium | reverse complement strand
CATCGTAAGAAAGGGTGGCCGTATCGTTGTCGTCGTTGGGGTCGGTGGGCGAGTCGGCGCCAACGGTGGCCGTGTTGGTGTGGGTTTCTACCGCGCTAACATCGGGGGCGGTGACGTCGATGGTGATGTCCGCCGTCGCGCCGTTGGCGAAGGAAGCGGTGGTGCACTCCACCTGGGGCGTTCCCGCCTGGGTGCTGCACGTCCATCCGCTGGGCGGCGTGACGTTGTTGATGGTGTAGCCGCTCGGCAGCGTGTCGGTAACGGTGACATCGGTAGCGTCTTGGGGACCAAGGTTTTGGACGTGCAGGGTGAAGGTCGCTGCCTGACCGCCAACCACCGGCGAAGGCGAGACCGACTTGGAAATGGCCAGGTCGGTGCCGGGGGTGATGGTCAGCGTGGCCGTGTCTCCGTTGTTGTCGGGATCGGGGTCCAGCACCGGATCCGATATCGGGGAGATGATGCCCACGCTGGCATTGTTGACGAAATCGCCTGTGGAACTGGAAGTCGCCTGGGCGCGGAAATAGAAAGTCATGTCGGTGTCAGCGGCAAATTCCCCCGCGCTTTCGTCGTAGGTACAGGTCACGTCCTGCCCGCTGGCCGTGCAATCCCATAAATTGTCATCGTCGGCAGCGGGCGAGGCATCGTCGGCGTAAAAGGTCACGCCGCTGGGTAGCGTGTCGTGGAACTCCAGATCCGGCGCGGCGGAGGGCCCGGCGTTGTGCAATTGGATCTGGTAAGTCACGATGCCACCGCCTGGGACTGAGGAGGGCGACACGCTCTTGGTCATCTGAATATCCGCGCCTTTGCGCACGGTGGTCTGGTTGTGTTCGGTGTTGTTGCCCGGATTGCCGTCCGTGTTGCAGGTGATGGTGGCCGTCGAGTCGTACGTGCCGACCTCGTCTGCCGGCGCGGTGAGGTAGATCTCGATGACTTTTTCCTGCGATGGCGCCAGGGCACCGGTGTCACAAGTGACTTCCATGACGCCATCGGTTGGGTCACTATCGCCTTGAGTACAGGTGACGCCGGAGGGGGCGTTGTACCCGGTATAACCAAAGTGATCGTCGAAAACCACCTGTAGCGTCGAGGAAGAAACATTGTCCCCTGCAATGTTGCTGTAGTTTTTGACATGCACTTCGTAGGTGATCGCGCCGGTCTGCGCTACCGGGTCGGGATCATCCAAAAAAATGGGCACCCCGCAGTCCGCATCGGGGTGAGCCAGCGCTCGCGGTTGTATGCTTTGGGCAGATACAAAGAATGCCCGACCGAGCGTCAGGCTTAAGGTGATCATGAGTGCCAGAGCGGCGACCAACCGTTTCCACGACGAAAACCCCATGATGACCTCCAGAATAGCAATGTTGTCAAGCCTATTATAAAATTTCTACTTTTTTATCATTTTCTTCTCATCATGTCAAGATGCAAAAAAGCCACATCACTGTTTCAAAGGTGGTAGGAATTTTGGCTACCCCCAAATATGGGGGTGAAAACGCTAAAAACTTGCCTCAAAGCCCCCCACATATTGGGGCGGCTCTGAAACCTACCAATGTTGGAACGGTCACAAAGCCACCGGGTGCACTCAAATGTTGTAGATAAGGCCATCGTCTGGCCAGATCTCTCCCCACCCCCTGGCGGAGGCTTGTCCTTCGTTAGGACAGCCTCCGCCTACCCCCTCCCCTCCCTTCAGTAAGGGAGGGGAGGGGGAGGGCTGCCGTAGGCGGCGGAGGAGGGGTGAGATCCTGAAAAGTGCTTTACGATATTTGCTTGCCCCCAAAGCCACCATTTTGGCTTTTGTGGCTGCCCAAAGTAGTGGCTGGTTCTCTGCTGTGTGTATGGCCGGGTTTTTGCCCCCTGTCTGCTATGTGCTTGCTATGGCAGGAAATTCCACGGGTTGACCTTCCCGTATTTTTCGTGGCGCAGTTCGAAGTGCAGGTGGGGGCCGGTCGAGCGCCCCGTGCTGCCGATGGCGCCAATCATGTCGCCCTGATACACGGCCTGGCCGCACCCGACCAGAATGCGGCTTAGATGCGCGTAAAGGGATTGCCAGCCGTTGCCGTGGTCGATGACGATCACATTGCCATACCCCCAGTTGTTCCAGCCGGCGTAAACCACCACGCCGTTATCCACGGCATAGACGGGGTACCCCAGTTTGCCGGCGATGTCGATGCCATAGTGGTTGATGGCGGGGGAGTAGTCGTAGCCGGAGAGGTAATGGAGGGTGGTTGGCCAGATGAAGGTGCCGGTGCCGATGGGGCCTTCGTACACCTTGCCGCACGAGCCGGGGCCTAAGATCTTGGCCACCGCGGGGTTCTTGCGGGAAATCTGCGGCGCGCTCCAGGAGACAAAGGCCCGGTGCCCCCCCGGCACGATCAGCCAGGTGCCCGGCTTGATATTGGGGTGCTCCGGGTCGGTGTTAGGGGGGAGGTGGTTGCCGGGGTAGTTGATGATTTCTTCCGGCGAGACGCCGAAGAATTTGGCGACCACGCGCAGGTTGTCGCCGGCGTGCCATTCGTAATACGTCCCATCCACGGGCAAGATGTTGAGTTCCTGCCCGGGGCGCAGGCGATGGGGGTCATCGGCCAAGATGTTGTAATTGCCCCAAAGGATGGTTTCCGGTTTGAGGCCGAACTTCTCGGCGATGCCGAACACCGTATCGCCGGGCTGCACTTTGTATTTGATGACTTCTTCGCGCGGGCGGGTGGGCACATCCGTATGCCAGATGACTGCCCGGACGATGCCCTGGGCGGCGTTTGGCCCGCTGAAGGGGGGGAGGCTGTATGTGCCGCTCATCGGGGTGGGGGTGGGCTGAGCCTCCGCCGCGGCGGCGAGGGCTACGGCGCCCGTGTTTTGCCCTTCGGCCAGCAGGCGCGGCAATGCCCCGCCGGAAAAGAACCACACCCCGGCGGCCAACAGCGCCAGCACGACCACGTGCCCCCCAAGGCGCATGGCAAATTCCAGCACGCCCCAGGTTGCCAGTTTCTCCGTCCAGCGTGCCAAACCCGTGGTACGAGCGGTTTCGTCCATCTTTCACGTTCCTTTCCCTGGCTTCGCTCACCGTGTTCGGCGCGCAGCGTGGGGGAAGCGCTTAGGCTGCCATTTTACCATGTCTGGCTGAACGGAAAGTGAGTAAGGGCGCTACAGCGTCAGCGGCTGGCCACGATGCAAAAAGCGCCCCATGCCGCGCTTGCCCAGCCAGCGGCCCTCGTCCACGATGCGATGCCCGCGCAGGTACACCTGCACGGGGAAACCGGTCAGTTCCCAGCCCTCGTAGAGGTTGTAATCGGTGCGGTGCTGAGCGACGGCCACGCCGTAAGTCACCTTGCGGTTGGGGTCCCACACGGCAATGTCGGCGTCGGTGCCTGGGGCCAGGGTGCCCTTGCGGGGGTAAAGGCCGAAGATCTTGGCGGGGTTGGTGCTGGTGTAGGCCACGAACTGCTGCGGCGTCAGGCGGCCTTTGACCACGCCTTCCGTCCACAGCACAGGCAGCCGGTCGCCCACGCCGGGGAGGCCGTTGGGGATTTTGGTGAAATCGTCCTTGCCCAGTTCCTTGCCGGGGATGGCGATTTCCTCGCCTTCGTACACGATGGGTTTCGTGCCATCATAGAAGAAGGGGCAATGGTCGGTGCCGATGGTGCTCATCCACCCTTGCTCCAGCGCGTGCCAGAGCATCTCGTTGTCGGCGCGGGTGCGCATGGGCGGCGAGCAGATCCACTTGGCGCCGTCGGGACGGGCGAGGTCGTCTTCGGTGAAGAAGAGGTATTGCGGGCAGGTTTCGCCCATCACCGGAACACCGCGCTCGCGGGCGTAGCGCAACTGCTCCGCCCCCCCCGCCGTGTTCATGTGCACGATGTAAAGCGGCGCTTCGGCCTGAGCCGCCAGCGCAGCCCCCCGCAGCACGGCTTCCACCGCGCCCCATGCCGGACGGGTGCGGGCATGCCAGATGGGTTCGGTGTGCCCCGCCGCCAGCGCCTCGGCCACCAGGACGTCGATCACGTCGCCGTTCTCGGCGTGCAGCATGGTCAGGATGCCGTGCTGCCGCGCCAGGCGCATGGCCTCGAAAATCGCCCTATCGGACAGGCGCAAGCGCCCGTTGTATGCCATGAACACTTTGATGCTGGTAATGCCCCATTCCGGCAGGCGGGGCAACTCGGCGCGTGTGCGCTCGTCCCAGCGGGTGATGTTCATGTGGAAGCCGTAGTCCACGGCGGCTTTGGCGGCTTTCTGGTGCCAGGCCTGCACGGCTGCTTCCAGGCTGGGCCAATCCTGGGGGATGAAATCCATCACGGTGGTGGTGCCGCCGAAGGCCGCGGCTT
>JALSPT010000041.1 GCA_026985785.1 Anaerolineales bacterium | reverse complement strand
CCGTGAGGGGCGGGTAGGACGAGGAAAATGGTAGAATTGCGCCACGCGAGATGGGCGAAAGTGCACCTGGAGCGGGGAAGCCCCCACCGAGCACCCCCCGGGGAGGAGGAGAAACCGCGATGCGTCGTTTGCTCGAACTGCTGCAGCGCCTGGATGGGCGAGGCTACAAGGCCTACAAAGACCTGCGCGGGCGGTACACGTTTCCCGAATTTGCCTTGGTCATCGACCACGTCCAGGGGGATCCCTTTGCTGCGCCCACGCGGGCGCGGGCGTTGGTGCCACCGGAGGCTGCCCGCTTGCCGGAGGATTTGTTTGCCACGCCCTCGCGTCGGGTGGGGAGCGAGCATTTTCTGGCGGAAGCCTTTGCAGCCGCTGCCCGGCGGGTTGCCCGCCGGCGGGGCACCGGCCACAGCGGCCAGGTGTCCATCAGTGCCCCCGCGCAGCAAATGCTCTGGCGCACGGCGGTGCGCATTACTCCCGAAGGCGGCATAGCCTTTCGCTTTACGGTTGGGCTTCCTGCTGCCGGGCGGCGCATTTTGGGGCGCGAGGCCGTCGCCTTGCTAACCGCCGATGTACCTGCGGTCGTGCGGCACGCGCTGGACGCGGTGCGCCGCGATCCTGCCGTCGCTCGGCGTTACGCCGAGACCAACGAGGATGCCGATTTCCTGCGTTCCCGTCTGCCGGAGATGGGGCTGGTGGCTTTCGTGGCCGATGGCAGCCTGCTCCCCCGCCGCTCCGGCGTGGACGACCGTCCCCTACTTGATGGGCTCCCTTTCCATAGCCCCGATCGCTTGCGGGTGCAGGTGCATTTGCCCAACGCGGGGGCGGTCACCGGTATGGGCGTGCCGCAGGGTGTGACGCTGATCGTGGGGGGAGGCTTTCACGGCAAATCGACCCTCTTGAACGCTCTGGCGCTGGGGGTGTACAACCACAAGCCCGGTGATGGGCGCGAGCGGGTGGTTACCGTTCCCCAGGCGGTGAGCATTCGCGCCGAGGATGGGCGCGCCGTGGCCGGGGTGGATATCAGCGCTTTCATCGCCAATTTGCCCTTTGGACGTGATACCACGCGTTTTACCACGGCCAATGCTTCGGGCTCTACCTCCCAGGCGGCCAACATCATGGAAGCGCTGGAGATGGGCGCTCGCTTGTTGCTGATCGACGAAGACACCGCGGCGACCAATTTCATGATCCGCGACCGCCGAATGCAGGCGCTGGTGCCCAAGGCGCATGAGCCGATTACGCCCTTTATCGACCGCGTGCGGCAGTTGTATGCCCAGCGTGGGGTGAGCACGGTGCTGGTGGTGGGTGGAAGTGGCGATTATCTGGACGTCGCCGACACGGTCATCGCTTTGGTGGCTTATCGCCCGGAGGAAGTGACGGAGCAGGCGCGGGAGATTGCCCACCGGTATCCCACCGGGCGGCAGGCCGAGGCCGAGGGCGAGGTGGCTGTGACGCCGCGGGTGCCGTTGCCCGGTAGCGTCGACACGGCGCGAGGCAAAAAGGCGGTGGCCGTGAAGGCGCACGGGGTGCGTTCGCTTCAGTTGGGGCGTGAGACCATCGACTTGCAAGCCGTGGCGCAACTGGTGCATCCCGACCAGACGCGCGCCATTGGCCTGGCGATAGGGTACGCCGTGCGGCGGGGGTACTTGGATGGCAGGCGCTCGCTGGGTGAGGTGTTTGCGGCGGTGTGGGCGGACGTGCAGCGGGAGGGCCTGGAGGTCCTGGGGATAGGGGAGCATCCGCCGGGCGATCTGGCGGCTTTTCGCCCCTGGGAATGGGCGGCGGCGCTCAACCGCCTGCGCACGCTGCGCGTGAAGGGGATGGTACAATAAGACCATGTGGGTAACTGCTCTGAGGCAGTGGTTTGCGCTCAACCGTCCCCTGGTGTTGTTCGTCAGCGGGCAGGTGTTTTTCGTGATGGGGATGGCCATCTTTTTGCAAACGCGCCGCTATTCCCGCCTTGCCTTGGCGCGCAGTATGCCGTGGTTGGCGGTGTTTGGCCTGCTGCACGGCTTTTACGAGTGGGGGAGTTTGTTCATCCCTTTTCAAACGCCCTCGCTTGCCTCGGGGGTGGTCGTGGTGCTGAAGGCCATTCAGTTGTTGTTGCTGGCGGCGTCGTTTGCGGCTTTGTTTCAGTTTGGTGTGCAGTTGATGGTGCCGTTGCCGCCGGGCTGGCAATGGTTGAAGACGGTGCCGTTGGTGTTGTTGCTGGTGTGGCTGGTGGGGCCGTTTTACTTAGGGCTGGCGCTGGGCCCCAACGTGCGCGCCTGGCAGGTGTACGCCGAGATTGGGGCGCGTTACCTGCTGGGGCTGCCGGGGGCGGTGGTGGCGGCGTGGGGGCTGCGTTCGCAGGCGAAGCGGCGGATGCTGCCGCTGGAGTTCCCCAAAATTTACCGGTTTTTGCGGGTGGCAGGCGTGGCTCTGCTGGCTTATGCTGTGCTGGGCGGGGTGATTGTGCCGCCGGTGCCTTACTTCCCAGCCAGTGTGATCAACACGGCGCGAGTGGAACAGGTTGTGGGGGTGCCTGTGGAGGCGTTCCAGGCGCTGGCTGGCTTGGTGCTGGCTGTAGCCGTGATTTTGGGGCTGGAGGTGTTCGAGTTCGAAACCGAGCGACTGATCGAGCGGATGGAGCAGGCGCAGGTGGCTGCCATTGAGCGCGAACGCATCGCCCGCGACTTGCACGACGGCGCAATCCAGCAGGTGTACGCTACCGGCCTCTTGGCGCAGTCGTTGCATCGCAAGGCGCAAGACCCCCAAATGAAAACCGAACTCGAACGGTTGATGGATGGTATCAACGTCGCCATTACCGAGTTGCGCCGCTTCTTGGCCGATTTGCGCGACGAGGAGCGGTTGCATCTGGGGGCGGCGCTGGAATCGCTGGTGGATGAGGCGCGGCGGATTTCGGGGACGGAGATCTACCTCGACGCCGACGAAGTGCCCTTGCTCTCACCGGAGGCCACGGCGCACATCGTTTCCTTTGCCCGCGAGGCGCTCTCGAACGCCATTCGACACGCCCGTAGCCCGGTTATCGAAGTGCGTTTGCGCTATCAGCCCTCGCCCCCCTTGTTGCGGTTGGAGGTGGAAGACCACGGGATAGGGTTGCCCGAGGAGCCGGATATGGGCTATGGCCTGCGCAATATGCAAGACCGGGCGCGCCTGCTGGCCGGTGTGTTGCAATTGCGCTCGCAGCGCGGGCAGGGCACCACTGCCATTTTGGAAGTGCCGCTGGACGACCTGGCGGCGTGAAAGAAGCGAAGGAGGAAACCATCATGCGAACGCGTTTGCTGGTCGTGGACGATCATGAAGTGGTGCGGTTGGGATTGCGCACGCTGTTGGAAGCCGAGCCGGATATGGAAGTGGTCGCCGAGGCTGGTTCGGCAGCCGAGGCGTTGGAGAAAGTCGAGCAGTATCGGCCAGATGTGGTGGTGATGGACGTCCGCCTGCCGGGGAAGAGCGGCTTGGAGGTGTGCCGCATGATCCGCCAGCAGCACCCCACTACCCAGGTGGTGATTTTGACCTCTTACCTGAGCGAGGAGTTCGTTTCCCATGCCCTGCGGGTGGGGGCGGCGGGTTATGTGCTCAAGGAGGTGGGCGGCGAAGAGTTGCTGCATGCCATTCGGCAGGCAAGGGAAGGGCGGGTGGCTTTTGACCCCCATACGGCCAGCCAGATGGTCGCCCGGCTGCGCAAACTGGAAGCCCACATTGAGGAATCGGCTTTCAAGGGGCTTTCGCGACGGGAGATGGAAGTGTTGACGTTAGTCTCAAAAGGCAAGAGCAATCGGGAAATTGCCCACGCGTTGAGCCTCAGCGAGGGCACGGTGCGCAATTACGTCTCGGCCATCATGGAAAAATTGGGGATGCGCAACCGCATCGAATTGGCAACGTACGCCGTTCAGCACCACATTTCGGAGTGGATGCCGGATATGGACGCTTGAGTTTTTGGGCAGCGGGGCGGTTAAACACGCAGCGGAGGGCCTCAAGCCCTCCGCTGGCGTTTTGGAGCGGGCGAGGGGAAAGTTACCCCGCTTTGAGCGCTTTTTCGACTACCGCTTTGAAAGCCTCGGGATGGCGCACGGCCAGGTCGGCCAACATCTTGCGGTTGATGGTGATGTTGGCGGCTTTGAGCGCGTGGATGAAGCGGCTGTAGGTGGTGCCGTTTTGGCGGGCAGCCGCGTTGATGCGCGCAATCCACAAACGGCGCAGGTCGCGTTTGCGGGTGCGGCGGTCGCGGTAGGCATACCAGAGGCTTTTCAGCATGGCCTCGTTGGCGCGACGGAAGCGCCGGGAGCGGGCGCCGTACTGGCCTTTGACCAGTTTGAGGATTTTCTTGTGGCGTCGGCGACGCACGAAACCTGTCTTGACTCGCATGATGACCTCCTGCGGTCCCCTGGGCGTCGGCGGTCACGCCGCCCGTTGCGTACACCCAGCAGCCGCAACTGAAAAAAGGGGTTAACTGGACTGTTTCTTCAGGTAAGGGGCCAGGCGATGTACACGCTTGATGATGCCCTTACCTTCGACTGGTAACATTTCGGTAAACAGGCGCTTGGTGCGTTTGGATGTGTTGCGCCGCAGGTGGCTTTTGCCGCCCTTAGTGCGCACCAGTTTGCCCGAACCCGTGACGCGAAAGCGTTTGCTCGTTGCCTTATGGGTTTTGATTTTGTACTTTCCGGTGCGTTGTTTGCGAGGCACTTTTCGCTCTCCTGATACTTGGAATGCAGGGGGCTTTCCCTATTTCTTCTTCTTCTTGGCAGGTGCCAGGATCATCAGCATCGAACGGCCTTCCAGGGCGGGGGCTTTTTCGACCACCGCGACGTCCGAGAGGGCTTCGGCCACCTCTTTCAGGTCTTCCAGGGCAATCTCAGGGTAGGTAATCTCGCGCCCCCGAAAGAGCATCCGCACCCGCACTTTCATGCCTTTTTCCAACCACTTGCGAGCACTCCGTACCTTGAATTCCCGGTGGTGTTCGCTGGTTTTTGGCCTTAGGCGCAGTTCTTTGATTTCTACTTTTGCCTGCGCTTTGCGCGCCTGCCGTTCTTTTTTGGAACGCTCGTAGAGGAATTTGCCGAAATCCATCACCCGGCAGACGGGGGGCTGGGCGTTGGGTGCCACTTCTACCAGGTCGAGGTTGGCTTCGCGGGCAATGCGTAATGCTTCGGCGCGAGAGACCACACCGAGATTGTCGCCGTTAGGCCCCACCAGCCGCACTTCAGGCGCGCGGACGGCTTCATTGATTCTATAGTCGCTTGCTTTGGCTATGGCCGTTCCTCCTGAGAAAATACAAGCAGCACCACGCCGGTGCTGCGCAAGGCACCTGACCGAGGCTAAGGTATACCATAACTCTGCTAAGGCGTCAACTTTTTTCGTGGCGCGAGATCTTTGCCGCAGCCATGCAGAGGCGAGGGGTAAACAAATCCATGCTCTGGGGATATTGCAGAGCATGGAAAAGTGCGAAGGTCAACTTGCGCTTTCGGCGGAAGAACACGAAAAGAACTGTTGGAAGATATTAAAGTGGGATTCGTGTTCGACCGGAGGAAGTCGTTGCGCTCTACGAACGGTCGCCGAATTTTTGGATTTGCTCTTCGGCAAAGAGCAGCACCAAGGGCACCTGGAGGGCGATCTCTTCGTCACTCAGGGCGTCGACTTCGTCAACCAGCGAGGCTGAAAGTTCACTCACGATCTTGAGCAACTGGGTGTAGTAGCCCTGCAAATTCAGTGCGCCTTCTTTGCGTTGGGCTTTGATTGCTTTCAATGCTGCAGACAATTGAGCCGCTGTCTCGCTCATCATTTCAAACTCCGGTCGTTGGGGCGAAAGAAAGAGTTTCTTTCAGGGAACAGAACAATATACACATCGCTTGTTGACGATTAGGCCATGCCAGACAAAATTTCGCGCAAGCGCGCGGAAATTGTGCGTGCTTCGGCGAAGGCCATGCCCAGGTTGACGTTTTTGTCGGTCAAACCGACGAACAAGGTGTGTTTGTCGATTGTGGTGACCAGGATGTTGCCTTCGGTACCTTGAACCAAAGTGCGAATGCTTTCGCCGCGTTTCAATTGACGCACGCTGCGGGCGCTCAAAGCATAGATAGCCGCCGTTACTGCGCCGGTGAGGTCTTCATCCATGTCACGATGGGGCATGTTAGCAGAATACACCAGCCCGTCGATCCCCACGACGGCTGCGCCTTCGATGTCGGACGATTGCGCCAGCAATGCCTCCAACTCTTCGGCCAGAATTTCTCCGGTTTTTTTAGCCATGTTACTACCTCCTTGGTTTGGAATAACGACAGGGTTAGGAACGATCTGCAAACTTACGAATTTGCTCCTCGAGGAAGAGCAGGATCAACGGTACTTGGTCTGCTATGTCCTCGTCGGACATAGCAGGCACTTCGTCGGCCAACGACCGTGCTAACTCACTGACCACCTGCAAAAGACCCTGGTAGTAGGTTTTGAGGTCGATTTCGCCTTCTTTGCGTTGGATTTTGAGTTGCCGTACTGCTGCAGCCAGTTGAGTTGAATCTTGGGACATGGGCACCTCCTTATGTATTTATGTCGTGGAAAATGCTTCGTTATTTAAAAGCGCTGCGAACTGACGCGTAGCCCGGCGAGTTTCTGCAAAGAGGATGCCCAGGGGCACGTCCATAGGGGCTACGCCAATGAAAAAGACGCCTTCGCTGACGCGCGCAACGACAATGTTGCCGGAGGAGGCCTGGATTACACTGCGCTCCAAGGCTCCTCGATGCAATTGATGCACGCTGCGCATGCCCAAGGTAAAGATGGAAGCTGCTACTGCTCCCAGCAGGTCGGCTTCCTCTTCGGCCAGGGCAGGCGTGGCTGCCAGCAGCAAGCCGTCGCGGCTGACCAACGCGGCATCGTCAAAACTTGTGTCTTCCAGTACGGTTTCCAGGTCGATGATTCGTTGGTTCAACGGCGTGGACGTGGGCTTGCTTTCCTTTTCGTCGGGTTGCTTTTGCATGACGTCCATCCGGCGAAGGGCTTCCAGCAAAACGCTGTTCCAGTCGCCCTTAATGATAGGCTGGGGAACGGTGCTCGTGCTTTCTACCTCAAACGCGCCTTCTTCCCAGCCTATCATGCTTGCCAAGGCGTCAATTCCGGTTTGGGCGCCAAAGGTTGCGTGGATAATTTGGTCTTCCATGACGTATACTTCGCCCTGGCCGCGGGGGGAGGTGAGGCGGATCACTGCGCCGCCCGGCATCTGCCGTGCAACTTCGAGAACGGCGGGGACGTCAACTTCTGTCAGGCTACCTTTCATGGGGCTTGCCCTCCTGTTTCTTGCCATACCTTCCGAATCTGGCGGACGGCTCGGTTCATCGTGCGCCGGTACGTCCGGCCTTTGGGTACCAGGCCTGCCAGGATGAAGTTTTTGTCGCCCACGGTCAGAAAGCGGCAAACCACCAATGCCCCGCTGGGGCTGCGCATCACCATTTCTTCGGCCAGGCGCAGCAACGGCTTCCCCGACCGCTCTGCTGCCTGCTGAAAAACAGGGGCGATGGCGGCCAGGATTTCGCCTTCTGCTCTTCCGTCGCCGTCCGAAACGGCCAGAGGCAGTCCTTCCTCGGTGGTGAGCACCATGGCGGTAAGGCCTTCTTGGATAGTTTCGTTGAGGATGGCTTGTAAAGTTTCGCTGCGGGTTGGCATGGCTGCTTTGTCTCCTGCGCGTTTCAATGTGTTACCGCCTGCACGTGCTGACGAAACATTTGTCGGATCGTGTACTCCAGCGTCTCCCGTACACCCTGGTTTTTGAGGGCGATGGCTTCCAGCGATGGCAGGTTCCGAATCCTCAACGCCGCCTTGAGTTCTGAGACGGGTAGGGCGGTGGGCAGATCGCGTTTGTTCCATTGGACGATGACCGGAAGGCGCCCTAATCGCAAAGCCTGTAAGTGCTGTTGCATTTGCTGCCACATGGCGATGTTTTCTTCCAAGCGCTCCTGGGCACTATCGGCGACGAAAACCACCGCATCGGCCCCTCGCAGCACGACGCGGCGCGTGGCGGCGTAAACAGCCTGCCCCGGCACGGTGTAGAGGTTGATGTGCGGCTCGAAGCCACCAATACGCCCCAGTTTCATCTGGAAATAATCAAAGAAAAGCGTGCGATCGCCTTCGGTGTCGATGACCGTCATGTCGCTGCGCACCTGGCTGGGAATGCTGCGGAAAATTTGTTGTAGGTTGGTGGTTTTGCCTGCCTCCGCCGGACCGTAATAGACTACTTTGAAGAGAATTTGTCGTGTGCGAGCGTTAATTCGCATGGTAATCTTCTCCTCCCCAGAGGTCCTCTAAGGATACTTCTTCCAACGTGCCGAATTCGAAGGGAGTTTCTATTCGCGAAAGGGTCTTTTCCCACTCTTGGCGCAGCAAGTTTTTCATCGTTAGCCGCGCCATACCCGCTGCGCCCTGCCGAGGCAGCACGCTGAGGAACAGGATCCCCTCTGACCCTTGGGCGATGAAAACGGCGCCCTCGGGGCCATCCAGAAAAGCGCAGCCCAGGTCGGTATCTTGTGGTTGGGTGGGGACGGCTTCCCACAGGGCTGCCATGCTCAGGGCAGCCAAGGCGCTGATCTCTGCAGGGGGCAAAGAACGGATGTCACCGGTGACCTCGATGGTATTTCCGCCCTCATCTGCAGCGAGTACCAACCGGGCTTGCATGTCTTCTGCTGCCGTTTTGAGTGCCTCCAGAAGCTCCTCGTGCCCTTCGCCTGCAAAGGCTGCGGCTTCGCCGAAAAACGCGCTCGCAATGGCCTCCAGACTCATGTCGGCAGGTTCTTCGATGTGCTCCAATCCCGATTGGCGGTACGTTTGAGAGAGATAAAACTTACGGGCGCCCAGTGGCGGCGGTTGGATCGAATGGTAGATTGCGGCCAGGAAGGGGGTATTGCTTTTGCCGCTGCAGACCAAGTGGTAGTCTCCTTTTTCGTAGGCGAAAAAGACTTGGGCGCCGGTTCCTTTGGCTACGATGCGGTAAAAGGCAGCCATCGTTTGGGCGAGGGCAATACCCATTGGCTCCGGCGCCAGCCCTGGTTCGCCTACCGTGCGAAGCACCTTTCCCTGAGGGGTAAGCAACAGCAACGCCTGGGCGGAGAGATCTTGCTGCGCGGCTTGCAAAAAGACTGGAAGAGAAGCGCGTTTCATGATCACCACCAATGATGGCATAGGATACGGCTTTCAAATTTATGCCGCTTGTGTAAGGAGATAAACAAGAGAGAAAACTACGTCACGAGGCAAACTTCAAACTTGCGTGGTTGCTGCTACCCTTTTTGCTGCTTGTGGCTTGTTTCAGTATTGGGAAGCATTGGCAGTTCATCGCTTCAGATTTTACGCTTTTCTGGCCCCTGTGAAAAGGTTTTGTGCATTGCTCTTTTGTTGCGTTTTTGTTACCAGAATGGTAACGAATGCCTTCAAAGCGGTTTTCAAAAGTCTTGACTGAGCGGCTCTGATTGACTGACAAAACACTTTGAGGAAATTTGTCAGTCAGCGCGCTGGGTCGTTTCATCAAGGTGAGGGTATCCGCTGTTAGACGGCTGGATGGGAGTGAGGTCGCTCTCAGAGCAACAAGGCGTCGGATAAAATCGCCAATGTGTAAGCCCTTCCCTTCCCCCGTGTCGCGCATGCGAACGGGAGGGGGAGGGAAGGGCTGAGTGGTGGTTCTATAGTGGCTACTTGTGTTTCTAATCTGCCAGCGTCGAGAGATCGCCTACCGGCTGCCCCATGGCCTTGGCGCGCAACACGCGGCGCATGATCTTGCCGCTGCGGGTCTTGGGCAGTTTGTCCACCACTTCGATCTTGGCGGGCACGGCGATTGGCCCCAACTCGTGGCGGACGTGCTTTTTCAATTCGTCTTCCAGTTCGGGTTTGGCCTCATAGCCGGCCTGGAGGATGACGTAGGCATAGATGACGTTGCCCTTCACCTCGTCGGGCACGCCGATGACGGCGGCCTCGGCCACCGCGGGGTGGCTCACCAAGGCGCTCTCGATCTCCGCCGTGCCCAAACGGTAGCCGGCGACCTTGATGACGTCGTCCATCCGCCCGATGATCCAGAAGTAGCCATCCTCGTCCTTGCGGGCCGAATCGCCGGTGAGGTACCATTTTTGCTCGGCGAATTTGCTCCAGTATTGGCGCACGTAGCGGTCGGGGTCGCCGTAGATGGTGCGCGCCATGCCCGGCCAGGGGTGTTTGATAACCAGGTAGCCGTCTTCGCCGGGGTCGGCAGGTTCGCCGTTGTCGCGCACCACGTCGGCCACGATGCCGGGGAAGGGGAACGTCGCCGAGCCGGGCTTGAGCGGCGTCACCGGCAGGGGGGTGATCATGAAGTTGCCGGTCTCGGTTTGCCACCAGGTGTCGATGATCGGGCAGCGCTCGCCGCCGATGACGCGGTAATACCAGCGCCAGGCTTCGGGGTTGATGGGTTCGCCCACCGTGCCCAGCAGGCGCAGGCTGGAAAGGTCGTGCCGCTTGGGCCAGGCATCGCCAAAGCGCATCAGGCCGCGGATGGCCGTGGGCGCGGTGTAGAGCACCGAGATGCCGTAATGCTCGATCATCCGCCACCAGCGGTCGGGGTAGGGGTAGTTGGGTGCGCCTTCGTACATGAAACTGGTGACGCCCAAGATGAGCGGCCCGTAGACGATGTACGAATGGCCGGTAATCCAGCCGGGGTCGGCGGCGCACCACCAGCGGTCTTCGTCTTTGAGGTCGAAAGCCCATTTGAGGGTGGTGGCGATGCCGACCTGATAGCCGCCGTGGGTGTGCAGCACGCCCTTGGGCTTGCCGGTGGTGCCGGAGGTGTAGAGGATGAACAGCGGGTCTTCGGCGTCCATCACCTCGGTTTCGCAGGTGCCGTTGGCGATGGGAAGTTGCTGCAATTCGTGGAGCCAGAAATCCCGCCCGACTTCCATGTTGACCTCGTGGCCGGTGCGCTTGACCACGATCATCTGCTCGACCACGGGCGAGCGCTTGACCGCTTCGTCGGCGATGTCTTTCAGGCGCACGATTTTGCCCCGCATCCAGCCGCCGTCGGCGGTGATGAGCACCTTGCTCTGCGCGTCCTGGATGCGCTCGGCAAGGGCTTCGACGCTGAAGCCGCCGTACACCACCGAGTGGATGGCGCCGATCTTGGCCGTGGCCAGCATCGCGATGGGCAGTTCGGGCACCCGTCCCATGTAGATCGTCACCCGATCGCCCTTCTTGACGCCCATCCCCTTGAGGATGTTGGCGAAGCGGTTGACTTCCTGCCACAGACGGTAGTAGGAAAACACCCGGCGGTCGCCCGGCTCGCCCTCCCAGATGAGGGCAATTTTGTTGCGCCGCCAGGTTTTCACGTGCCGGTCGAGGGCGTTGTACACGATGTTGGTCTTGGCCCCGACGAACCACTTGTAGAACGGCGCGTTGCTATCGTCGAAGGCTTTTTCCCACGGCTCGAACCAGTCCACCATCTCGCGGGCGCGGTCTTCCCAGAATTTGACCGGGTTTTCCGTGCCCTCTTTGCGATAGCGGGCGTAGTCCTCGGCGCTGACGTGAGCCGTTTCGAGGACGTGCTGGGGCGGCGGGTAGAGTTCGCTTTCGCCCTGGCGGATTTCTTCTTCGCGGCGTTCGTCGGTGTGCAGTTCGCTCATGGTGTCCTCCTTGCGAGTTGGATGGGAAGAGTATGGAAAACCTATAAATAAAACACCCGCCGAGGCGAAACGGCGCGCCGGCGGGCGGTTTTTCAAGGAGATGGGGGCACGGGGCAGCAGGGCTTTTCAAAAGTCTTGCACTCGATTGTTTCAGAAGCGAAGATCTCTCCTATCCCCCGCCCGAAAAGCGCATTTTGCGCTTTTCGGGCACCCCCTTCCCTCCCTTACTAAGGGAGGGAAGGGGGAAAGCCGCCGTTAGGCGGCTGGGGGATGGGTGAGATCGGCCTCGGCGCGGCAAAACATGGTAGAGTTGGCCATTATTGAAAAGCCCTGGGCACCGGACGGACGGGGACGCCTTGCCGGGCCAGGTAGGCTTTGAGTTCGGGGATGCGCAGGACGCCGTCGTGGAAGAGGGAAGCGGCCAGGGCGGCGTCGGCTTTGCCGGTGGTGAGCACGTCGGCGAAGTGCTGCGGTTTGCCCGCCCCGCCGGAAGCAATCACCGGCACGGGCACGGCCTCGGCTACGGCGCGGGTGAGTTCCAGGTCGTAGCCTTGCAGCGTGCCGTCGGCGTCCATGCTGGTGAGCAGGATTTCGCCCGCGCCGAGTTCCACGCCGCGCACGGCCCATTCCAGCGCGTCCAGGCCGGTGGGGGTGCGCCCGCCGCTGATGTACACTTCCCAGCGGGGCGGCTCGCCGGGCGCCGATACCCGGCGGGCGTCGATGGCGAGCACGATGCACTGCGCACCAAAGCGCCCCGCGCCTTCGCTCAGGATGTGCGGGTTGCGCACGGCGGCGGAGTTGACGCTTACTTTGTCGGCTCCGGCCAGCAGCAGGCGGCGCATGTCGTCCACGCTGCGGATGCCGCCGCCCACCGTCAGTGGCATGAACACCACCTCGGCCACTTGCGCCACCAAATCGGCAGTGGTGGCGCGCCCTTCGGGTGTGGCCGAGATGTCCAGGAAGACCAGTTCGTCGGCGCCTTGGGCGTCGTAGAGTTGGGCTTGAGCGACCGGGTCGCCGGCGTCGCGCAGGTTGAGGAAATGGACGCCTTTGACCACGCGTCCGTCGCGGATGTCGAGGCAGGGGATGATGCGTTTGGTGAGCATGGCGCTATCTTCTGGGGAGGGGGGACAGGCCAGGGCTTTTCAAAAGTCTTGCATTTGGTTGCTCCAGAGGCGAAGATCTCTCCTAACCCCTGCCCGAAAAGCGCATTTTGCGCTTTTCGGGCACCCCCTTCCCTCTCTTACTAAGAGAGGGAAGGGGGGAAAGCCGCCGTCAGGCGGCTGGGGGATGGGTGAGATCGGCCTCGGGGCGGCAACATAGAGTTGACCATTATTGCAAAGCCCCGGATGCGGCAGGCGGATGCTTGTGCTTACCAGACGACTTCTTCTTTGCCGGCCAATTTTTCCTGGATTTTGGCGATGATGAGGTCCAGGTGTCGGGGATGAGCAACGTAGTCCAGGTCATCGGCGGGCACGGTGAGCACCGGGCAGAGGCTGAAGCCGCTCAGCCATTCTTCGTACAGGGCGTTGAGTTGCCGGAGGTATTCGGCGGAGATGTGGCGTTCGTAGTCCCTGCCACGGCGGGCGATGCGGGCCAAGAGGGTGTCCACCGAGGCGCGCAGATAGACTACCAGGTCGGGTGGGGGGAGAAAAGTCACCACGGCTTCGTATAGCCGCCAGTAGGTGAGCCAATCGCGTCCTGCCATGTGGCCTTGCAGGTAGAGGTTGCGGGCAAAGACTTCGGCGTCCTCGTACACGCTGCGATCCTGCACCACGGAGGTGGGGTGCAGCATCAGGTCGTGGTGAATCCGCAGGCGATGGGAGAGGAAGAAGATCTGGGAATGGAAAGCCCACGTCCGCATGTCGCGGTAGAAGTCGGCCAAGTAGGGGTTTTCGGCAACCGGTTCGTAAAAGGGTGCCCACCCGAGGCGCTCGCTGAGCAGCGCCACGAGGGTCGATTTCCCGACGCCGATGTTGCCTGCCACCGCGATGAACTTCTTTTGCCGCATTCAATCTTCCCCCTGCAACACGGCCAGCATTTGGGCGTGCAGCACGGCGTTGGCGGCCAGGATGGATTGCGGCGGCGAGAGGTAATCGTCTCCGCCCTGCAGGTTGGTCACCTTCGCCCCGGCTTCGGCGGCGATCAATCCGCCCGCGGCCACGTCCCACGGCTTGAGGCGGATTTCCCAATAGCCGTCGAAGCGCCCGGCGGCCACGTAGCACAGATCCAGCGCCGCGGAGCCCAAGCGGCGCACGCCGTGGCTGCGGACGGCGAAGCGGGCGAAGTTGTCCAGGTTGTTGTCGGGGTTGTGCCAGACGTCGTAAGGGAAGCCGGTGACCAGCAGCGCTTGGGCGAGGTTTTCGGTGGCGGAGACACGCAGGGGATGCCCGTTGAGGAAGGCGCCCCGCCCGCGCTCGGCGGCGAAGCATTCGTCCCGCATCGGGTCGTACACCACGCCGAGGCGGACGGTGCCGTGTTCGGCGTAGGCGATGGACACCGAAAAGATGGGCACGCCGTGGGCGAAGTTGACGGTGCCGTCCAGCGGATCGACGATCCATTGTCCCCCGTCGCCATCGTGCGTGCCGCTTTCTTCTGCCAGAATGCTGTCGCCGGGCCAGTGCCTTTGGATGGCGTCGAGGAGGAAGGCTTCAGCCTGTCGATCGGTCTCGGTGACCAGGTCGATGGCGTGGCTTTTGCTGTCGATGGTGTGGCGTTGGCCGTAGCCCGCCCGCAGGATCACGCCGGCCTGGCGGGCTAAGATTTCCAGGTCGTGCAGGGTGGGCATGTCATGGTCCTGATGGTGTGGGGAGAGGGGGCAGGCTGTCCAATTCGGCGCGGATGATGTCGCGCTCGTGCTGGGCTTCGGTCAGCATGGAAGCATACGCCGGGCGCTGGCTTTCGGGCAGGCTGGGCAGCAAGCGCTCCAGGCGGGCGATCTGGCGGTTTTTGTAGCGCAACTTGTTTTCCAGGCGCTCGCGATAGCCGCGGTAGAAGGTGGCGTCGTCCATCGGGGGCGGTGGGTTGGTTTCCTGCTGGTGCAAAATTTCGCCCACGGTGAGCAAGAATTCTTCCGTGTCGATGGGCTTTTCCAGGAAACGCACCGCGCCCAGGCTGAGGGCAAATTCTTTGTCCTCCGGGGAAACGTAGGTTGCCGAGACGAACACCACGGGGATGGTGCGCGTGGCGGCATTCCGGCGCAGGCGCTGCACCAACGCATACCCGTCCAGGCGGGGCATCAGGATATCGGTCACGACCAGGTCGGGGCGCTGCGCGGCGATCTGCTGCAGGGCTTCTTCGCCATCGGCGGCGCTAAGCACGGGATAACCTTTGAAGCGCAGCGTGACCTCCAGCAGTTCCCGTACGGCAGGGACATCTTCGACGACCAAAATGGTATGGCTCATGGGGATTATTGTAGCCCGGTTTGGGGAAAGGGGCAAGGTTGGCGATGGCGGAGGGTGCACTCAAATGTTGTAGATAAGGCCATTGTATGGCCAGATCTCTCCCCACTCCCTGGCGGAGGCGTGTCCTTCGTTGACACTCAGGACAGCCTCCGCCTTCCCCCTCCCCTCCCTTCAGTAAGGGAGGGGAGGGGGAGGCCGCCGTAGGCGGCGGGGGAGGGGTGAGATCCTGAGAAGTGCTTCTACGACATTTGCTTGCACCCGATGGCGGATTGCCGACCTTGCCTTCTGCTATAATTTCTCCACCCCGCCTTGCTTTTGCCTTCAGGAGGAGCATGTAATGACCTATCGCTATGTGGTTTTAGGTGCCGGTCGGCAGGGCACCGCTGCCGGTTACGACCTTGCCCGCCACGGCCAAGCCAGCCAGGTGGTCATGGCCGACGCCGACCCTGCCCAGGCCGAACGCAGTGCCGCCCGCATCAACGCCTTGTTGGGGCGCGAGGTTGCCATCCCGGCAACGGTGGATGCGCGGGATGAGGATGCCCTTACTGCACTGCTTGCCCCAGCCGATGGCGCGCTGAGCGCCGTGCCTTACTTCTTCAACCTGGGCATCACCCGCGCTGCCATCGCCGCCCGCACCCACCTCACCGACATCGGCGGCCATACGCAAACCGTCTTCCGGCAACTGGCGCTCGACGAAGCCGCACGCGCCGCGGGCATCAGCATCGTCCCCGATTGTGGTATGGGGCCCGGCCTGATCAACACCATCGGCGCTTATCTGGTGGACGCCTTCGAGCAGCCGGAAGAGGTCCGCATTTACGACGGCGGCTTGCCCCAGCACCCTCAGCCGCCCTGGAATTACGCCCTCACTTTTCACATCAACGGCCTGACCAACGAATACCACGGCACCACGACGCTGCTCATCGACGGGCGGTTGACCGAGGTGGAGGGCCTTACCCAGTACGAACGCCTGGAAATTCCCCCTTTGGGTGAGATGGAGGCTTTCATCACTACTGGCGGCGCATCCACCGCCCCTTGGACGTTTCAGGGGCGGCTCAAGACCTACATCAACAAGACCTTGCGCTACCCCGGCCACTATGAGTGGTTCTTGGCTTACAAGACTTTGGGACTGTTTTCGGAGGAACCGATCACGGTGGCGGGTTGTACCCTCTCGCCGCGCGCTTTCTACCATGC